>DASWXS010000107.1:0-3819 GCA_036405375.1 Bacteroidia bacterium | reverse complement strand
CTGCCCTTTTTTCCTGCTTTGCCTTATGTTTTTCCTTTAAAGTGGTTAATTGCTCTTCGGTTAACAATAACTTTACGGCTGCCCTATATTCTTTTTGATTTGCTTTCATTTCAGCCTTAGCTTCCTCTTTCTTTTCAGGTTGCCCTTTGTATTTTTCCCTGATCTCGTTGTGCTTTTTGGCACGTGCAAGAGAAAGGTCATACACTTTTGTTTTTTGTTCAGGAGTTAAGGTAACAGTTTTATCCAGGTTATCTACCGCACGTTGTGCCCGTGCTTCAACAGGTTGTTTACCTTTTCCCTTTGGTTGTGCTTTTTTATTGGTTTCCTGGGCAAAAGCCGCGTTAAAAGAAAGTGCTATTGTAAGCATAATTAGAATCTTTTTCATATGATTAAATTTTGTTGGTTTATTGTTTAGAGTCTAAAATTGGGATAAAGTTTAATCCTACCCAAAAATTTTTTGTCACTTTCCTAAAATTGGGACATTATTAAAAAAATTTCGATATTTAACCCCACTAAAAAACGACTCTATGGACACTTTGTTGCAGATCATAATAATTATTGTTCCGGCAGGCGCCGTATTTGTTACCGCGTATTTTCTGATCAAAACGTTTTTGAATAATGAGAATCGCAGGAGAGAAATGGAAATCCGTAAAGCGTCTCTGTCAATTGTAGCCCCTATCCGCTTACAGGCATATGAGCGTGTGATTATATTCCTGGAGCGTTTGCATCCGAATAACCTGGTGATTCGCACCAATAAAGTTGGTATGACTTCTCACCAATTGCATGCAGAATTATTGAAAACGGTAAAAACCGAATATGAACATAATATTTCCCAGCAAATCTATATGAGTCATGGTGCATGGGAATTGGTAAAAACAGCTAAAGAGGAAACCCTGAAGCTGATCAACATCTCTACTACAAAAGTACCTGATAACGCTAAAAGCCAGGACCTGGCGGTTGTCATCCTACAGATTGCCTCGAGTGTGGATAAGATGCCGAGCCAGGTGGCGCTTGAGTTTATGAAAAAGGAAATTGCACAGTATTATTAATTGATAATGCCTGATAAAAGGAAAGTCATCTCAAAAGGATGGCTTTTTTTGTGAACCATTTAAGGCATTGAAGAGCATATAAGTTAATGTAATAGAATTGCCGGGCTTACATGAACTTAAATGTATATGGTTTTTAATTACATCATTGTTCCCCGTTTCACGAGGTATGATTTTAAGATGGTATCAAATCCATCATTGATGTTTGCTTCAATAAAATCGATGCGGTACTGAGCGCATTTTAATTTAAGATCTTCATAAAATACCGACATTTTTTCAAGGTATTGCTGGCGAACATCAGTAGGATTCACTTTTAGCTCTTCGCCGGTTTCCATATCAATGAAGCGATGCGGGCGGCTATCAAATTCGAAATCAATTTCCTTTTGTTTATCTGTAACGTGAAAAAGAATGACCTCATGCTTTCTGTATTTCAGATGCTGAAGGGCTGAAAACAGGTATTCGCTGTTTTCGTTACTTTCGAACATATCAGTAAACAGTACAACCAATGAACGTTTGTGAATGGTTTCCGCTACCTGGTGAAGTGCATCAGCAACATTAGTAGTACGCTTGATTTCCTGGTCGTGGTTTTCTGCCAACAGTTCCAGTTCATTAAACAGCAATTTTTGGTGAACAGCGTTTGAGCGGGCATTGTAATGCATTTTAACTTCATCGTTAAAAACACTTAAGCCAACAGCATCCCGTTGTTTTTTTAATAATTCTATAAGCGCAGCGCAGCATTGTATGGAAAAAATGATCTTATTCTTTTGATCTTTCAATGCCTTACTCTCGTCGAAAGGGAAATACATAGAAGAAGAAGAGTCGATAACCAGCTGGCAACGCAGGTTGGTTTCTTCTTCGTAGCGTTTTACAAATAATTTGTCGCTGCGGGCAAACAATTTCCAATCGATATGACGTGTAGATTCCCCCTTATTATACAAGCGATGCTCGGCAAACTCCACAGAAAATCCATGAAAGGGACTTTTGTGAAGACCTGTAATAAACCCTTCTACTACCTGCTTGGCAAGAAGCTCCAGGTTCGAAAACTGGCGGATGCTTTGATGATGAAGAAAAACGCTCATACCTGTACAAATATAACGAATAATATTGGCCCTTATTTCATTTTAGCATCCATATACTGTTTCTTTTGCTTTGCATCCAGGTGCTCAACAGCGTAACGTAAAGCAGTACGTGGCATAGTGGCTGCATGCTTATCCAGGAATGCAAGCAATGCTTTTTTATCTCCTTTCCCGGCCTGCCTGACCCAACCTCCATACGCTTTTTGGATAAGATCTTCTTTATCGTTTACCAACAGCTCAGCTATTTTAAATGTATCATTCCTGTCGCTTTTGGAGAGGAAATATGCAGTGCTGACAATAGCAGTACGCCGTTCCCATATGTTTTTTGATTTCGCCAGTTTGTAAAGTATTGTCCGGGGCTTATCATACAAATATCTTCCAACCACATGTATAGCGGAGCGATCTACCAGGTCCCAGTTGTTTATACAATTATGTTTTTTGATATACAGGTCAAATAATGCTTTGCGTTCCTCTTCTGTACACTTTTTGTCACGGGCTTTAAAATCCATGATACTTACAGCTCCTACTCTCACTTCATGGATTTTATTCTCAAGTAGTTTTTCCACTTCCTTTAGAGGCATTGCCATGAACTCTTTAGCCAATGCAAAGATCTGCCCCATTTTTACCCCGATAAAAATGTCACCGTGACCATAGTCACCATCATCTGTTTTAAAATAGCGTTTGATTTTCTGCAATTCCGCATTTGATTGGTAGGTATTCAGTTTTTTGATGAAATCATCTGCACTGTGTTTTACCGCAGGCTTTTCATTTGAAGCAAGTTTTACAGGTACTTTCTTTGGATTGATCTTTTTAACGGGCATATAAGATGTTAAATTACAAAATCAAATAGTGACCGGGAAATAATTTGATCAGTAATTATTTACAAAATCATGATTGAGAACTTCAATCCTATTATATGATCAGCCCTGTACTTTGAGGAGAAAGGATATCTCATAAATTTATTCAGTTTAATTATCCTGGCTTCTTCCCCATCATTGAAATACAGGGATAAGGTTTCCAGGTCGTGGTATTCGTAATACACACTTATCGCTGTTTTTTGAAGTATGCGTGAAGAATGATTGATGAAATAATGCAGGGGATCGGTAACAATTACTTCACCGCCATACATTTTTCGCCGGAGCTGTATGATATTATAACTTCTTTGGGAAGTGATCATGCCTTCAGGTCCCTGAAAATGACTCCTGGTACTTCCGGTATATAATTTAACAGCTAATTTATATTTAAGAGGCAGCTTAAAATACAATCCATAATAAACCGAATAGTCGTGAAACGATTTCATTTCACATCCGGGCATAATAGAAGATGTTCCTTTTTTGTCGGCAAATAATTTTTTGGATGTATGAATTACGGATGAATCGAATGAAGTATAATTCTCGGAATTGATATGTAAGGAATAATCGTGTACAAATTTCCCGGTAAATGAAGTCGACCACAAATTGTCCTTCCATCCCCATCCTGCAAAAATTGCAACTGAAAAACGATCTGAAAACATGCGTGGACGAAAACCACCTTCCATGTAAATTCCGTGTCCTGAATTAATAAGTTTATTAGAGGTTAACGGAACCCGGTAACCTGTATTGAACAGGATCCGTGATTCTTTAGGAGCTGTAGTCTCAGGAAATTGTTGCGCGGATAATGAACCCCACAATAATACAGGTAAGCAGAAAAAGTAGTTT
>DASWXS010000106.1:0-12784 GCA_036405375.1 Bacteroidia bacterium | reverse complement strand
TGACGGTGAGCTTAAGAGCTCAATCCATTTCTTCTCAAAAAGTAGACTCAATCAGTGCCGAAATGTGGGCCAGTGTATTTACTAATCCCGGAAAAGCTAAAAAACTTGGAGAAGAAGGGATTATTATTGCAAAAAAGAGTTCCTATCAAAAAGGGCTTGCCGAACTATATGCACGACTTGGTGTGCTTTATGACATTACAGGGAAACCTGAAATGGCCTTACCTCATTTCCTGGATGCCATAAAAATTCAGGAACAAATAAAAGATTCTGCCGGTTTATCTTTTTCGTATAACAACCTGGGCCTGATGTATTATGCGCAATTTGATTACAAAAATGCGTACAAGAATCTTAATGCTTCACTTATTATAAATCTCAAACGCAACGATCTTAATCGTGCTGCCGGCGCCATGGTGAACCTGGGTATTGTAAATGCTTATCTCGATAGTATTGAAAGATCTGAACTATTATACAATCGCGCCCTCGACATTTATACTGATCTCAAGGATTCATCCGGAATGATGTCTTGTTACAGTAACCTGGCCAACGTTTACTACAATCAACGCGAATATAAAACTGCGCTTAACTATTTTTTATTGTTAGAAAAGTACTGGAATAGCAAAGGCAATCCCGAAAAAAAAGCAAGTAATTACGTACAGCTCGCCAACGTACACTCGAAATTAAAGCTATTTGAAAAAGCGCTGAACTATGCCTTTAAAGGATTGCAAACCTGCGAAGAAAATGGACTCGTAGAAAAAAAACAGTATTCGTATGAAAACCTTAATGACATTTATATTGAAATGGGTGATTACAAAAATGCACACATCTATCTCAATAAATACATTTTACTGCGCGATAGCCTTTTAAATGAAGATCGTAATTCTACCCTGGCCGAAATGCAGGCAAAATATGAAACAGAAAAAAAGGATAATGAAATTCTAAAAGTTAACTCGGAAAGAGATAAAGCGGTTCAGAAAAGCGCTATGCAGTTCAACTATATTATCGCCATTATAATGTTCTTCCTGCTTGTAGTAACGATCATTTTTGTGTTCCTGCGTTCTAAACAACGATTAAATAAAGTACTGGAAGAGAAAAATAATCTGAACGAAGAGATCATCCGGCAAAAAGAAATGATGATAGGTGAAGTGCACCATCGTGTAAAAAACAACCTGCAACTCATTAATAGTATTATTGAGCTGCAGATCAGAAATTACCAGGACCAGGAAACCATTTCTGCAGTTGATGACATCCGCAAAAGAGTAAACTCCATTGCTCTTCTCCATCAGTATCTTTATCAAAAGGAGAATATCGATTCTATCGACATGTACGAATATATGTACGAATTGATGAATGGGCTTCAACAATCATTTCACACTCCTGCTCAAAATATATACGTAGAATGCAATGTGCAGAATATTCAACTGCATATTAATACCGCAGTTTCAGTTGGTTTACTGGTTAATGAATTAATAACCAATTCGTTTAAACATGCCTTTCAGAACAGATCAGAAGGAACCATAGAAATATCCCTTAAAAAGGAAAACGATACGCTGATCCTTGAAGTAAATGACGACGGATCAGGAATTAAAATGGAAGAAAACAATAACTTTGGCAGGAACATGATACGTTCGTTATGCAGGCAATTACAGGCAGAATGGATCCGTGAAACAAATTCGGGACTGAAGAACAAATTTGTCATTAAGAAATTCAAAGAATGAGTAAAGAACGTAAACGCATAATTATTGTTGAAGACGAAGCGCTGATTGCAGACCACATCGAAGCTACTTTGGTGGATGCGGGTTTTGATGTGTGCGGGCTATTCGACAATTCGGATGATCTGTTTGCATTCCTGCAAAAAAACAAAGCTGATCTTATACTCCTCGACATTAACCTGGAAGGGAGCATTGATGGAGTGGATATTGCCCACCAGGTAAATAAACTGTACCAGGTTCCTATTGTTTTCTTAACCTCCAATACCGACAAACACACCGTAGACAGGGTAAAATTAACCAGTCCCGTTGGTTTTGTTGCCAAACCTTATACCGCGAGTGAACTAACAGGTAATGTGGAGATTGCTTTATTCAAAGCGGGCGAACAAAAAAACAATACTGTAGCTGTTAACGAAGAAAAAAGCATCTTTATCAAAGATAAGAACGCGCTTGTAAAAGTAGTATACCATGATATCATATATGTTGAAGCAATGGATAATTACGCGATACTGTATGTAAACGACAAGAAACACATCGTCCCGCATACGCTCAAAAGCCTTTGTGATCTGCTGGAACCGGAAGGCTTTATTAAGACACATCGATCATACCTGGTTAACAGTAAAAAAATTACTGCTATTCATCCCAAAAGTGTTTTGATCGGCAACAAAGAAATACCCCTGTCTGAGAATTTCCGCTCCGAGGTTATCTCAGGATTCAAAACCCTATAAACTTCACCCTTAAAATCTCCGCTTTCACTAAAATTTTATCTGCCCTGGTCATCTTAATTAGGCCAAGCTACCGATAAAACTCAACTTCGTTTCGAAATCAATTAAAAAAAACGAAATGAAAAAATTTATAGTCCTGATCATTGCCGTATTGGGCTCCTCACTGGTTATAGCCCAAAAACCCGCTTATCCATCAAAAGAGCAAGTACTCAAAGACGCAAAAAATAATTATACATTATCAGGCATTACCCAGATCTATACTGCTCCACTAACTTGGGATAAAATAAAGCTGGAATACAAAATGTACGTAAATGGTAACGAGCTGGTAGAAAGCAGTTATTACGACTATCAATCAACCCTGGCTAAAAAAGGTGACCTGGATTACAATGATATGACCAGCGTTTATGTACTTGCCACAACACCAAAAAACAGCGAAGGCAAGTATTACGAAATTACAATTGAAGTACGTTATACGCGTTACGGTGGTGTTATATCGGCTTCCAAATGGTCATATAAAGAATGTAATATCGGCAGCAATGCTTACACACAAAAGGGAGGAAGTGCCGCAGCCGATGCCAAACGGTTAAACCAGGTTATTGATCTCATGAAAAAATACAAAGGAGATAAAAACACGCCCAAAGAACCTACGAATTTCTATATTACACGGTACGATGAGGATTTTGTAAAAATCGATTCGATTTGCCTTGATAAGGAACAACAGGATAAAAACCTTACCTATCAGCGTTTCCACTATTACAAAATAAAAGGATTAATGGTAAAACGCGATGGAAACAAAAGAACATATTATGCAAATAGTTCTGCCGATATGTATATCGAGTGGGAGTTAAAAGAAGGTGAAAAAGAATGGAAACCTGTAACAGTTGCAATAGAACGATTCACTCCCTCAGATACTAAAGTAAGTGCAAAAGCGCTGGGAATTACCGGTAACCAGGAGCTTAAATCCTTTGAGGCATTCGGCTTTGAGGACATTTACAAAAAAACAGCAATTTCAGAGCGCAATTTATATACGGAAGCGGACCTAAAAGACTTTGGTGAAAAGATTGAAAAAACATTGAAACTGATTTATACAAACCCCGAAGAAGGCAAAAAACAACTTGAAGAACTCGTTGACCCTTTGGCACCTGGCAAACAGGAAATTATCGACTCCTATTACACTCCTATTGTAAGTGCTAAAAAATTCATGTGTACATACGGGGAAAACTCCTTTGTGAGCGTAAGCGCCTGGATAACAGAAGAAGATAACAAAAAGAAACTGCACATTGAACGTATTGTATCCGATGTTGATTTTAAGCGTGAAGGTACTGAAGATAAAACTTTACTAAAAGCATATAAAGAAGCCGGTATTTCCAAAGAAACACTGAAAACAACCTGGGGAGGAAGATATGATGAAGCATGGAGAGTAGAAATAAGCCCCGTATTCAAAAACAATCAGTGGTATATCGGTAATGTAGCCACACCTCCAAAAAAATTCGACTAAAGCCTCTTTACCTGTTATACCTACCTTAACCCGCTTCTATAAAGGAGCGCGGGTTCTCTTTTTAATGCAACCAGCAATAAATCAGCTCATTTTGCGTATATGAAATTCGAGTAAGGAATACTATCTTTACCCGTATTTTTTTGTGGTACAGCTGTCGGTAGTCATAGTAAATTATAATGTTAAACATTTCGTTGAGCAATGTTTGCATTCTGTATTTAAAGCTGCTGAAAGATGCAGTTGTGAGGTGTTTGTAGTAGATAACAACTCCGTTGATGGTTCTGTAGAGCTGATCCAACAAAAGTTTCCGGAAGTAAAGCTGATTGCCAACAAAGAAAATGTAGGATTCTCCAAAGCCAATAACCAGGCAATACGCATCAGTACAGGAAAGTATGTACTCTTACTGAACCCGGATACTGTTGTGGAAGAGGATACTTTCCAGAAATGTATCGCATTTATGGATGAACACACGGACGCAGGCGGTTTGGGCGTAAAAATGCTGGATGGGAAAGGCGTTTTTCTACCCGAATCGAAACGAGGCTTACCCACTCCTTCCGTCGCATTTTATAAGATCTTCGGGCTTTCCGCATTATTCCCAAAATCAAAAACATTCGGAAAATATCACTTAGGATACCTGGATAAAGATCAGGTTCATGAAGTAGATGTGTTAAGCGGCGCGTTTATGCTGATGCGTAATGAAACACTTGATAAAGTGGGCTTACTGGATGAGGACTTCTTTATGTATGGAGAAGATATTGATCTTTCTTATCGTATCACAAAAGGCGGTTATAAAAACTACTATTTCCCCGAAACACGCATTATACACTACAAAGGAGAGAGCACTAAAAAAAGCAGCGTGAATTACGTTTTCGTTTTTTACAAAGCTATGGTGATTTTTGCACGAAAACATTTTTCTCAACGCAACGCAAAAACTTTCTCTTTCCTGATCAATCTTGCCATTTACCTGCGGGCCTTTATGGCAGTGAGTTTCCGCTTTATGAAAGCAATACTTTTGCCTGTAGTGGATTTTTCATTAATGCTCGCCGGCTTGCTGGTAATAAAGTATTTTTATGAAAAGAATGTAATCTTTAAGGAAGGTGGAAATTATTCGGAAACCATTGTAAATATTGCCTTCCCGGCATACATACTTATATGGCAACTGCTTGTATACTTAAGCGGAGGGTATGATAAACCAGTACGGCTATACCGGATTCTAAGAGGGCTTGTAGTTGGAACAGGATTGATATTAATCATCTATTCTTTATTGCCTGAATCGTATCGTTTTTCGCGTGCGCTTATTTTATTAGGATCGGCCTGGGCGCTTGTATCCTACGTTCTGTTGCGTATTACACTTCATTTTATGTCACCAAAAGTGTATAGTTTAAAAACAGATAAAACCAAGAATATTCTTATTGTTGGAAGTGAAGAAGAGTTTGAGCGGGTAAATAAACTGGTAAAACTTTCCAATGTACATCCTGATTTTATTGGTTGGGTAGGCACAAATGGCGAATGGAACAAGCACACTGCCTATTCGGGAGACGTTAAAAACCTGGATGAAAGCATTTCGGTTTATGGTATTGATGAAGTAATTTTCTGCGCAAAAGATCTTCCATCGCAGGCCATCATTGACTATATGCTGAAGCTGGTAAGCATGAATATCGACTTTAAGATTGCCCCGCCCGAAAGTCTTTCTATTATTGGAAGTAACAGTATTGATACGGCTGGTGATTTGTATGTAATTGATACCAATTCGGTGCAAAAGCCTCACAACAAGAGAAAAAAACGTATTCTCGATATTGCTGTTTCCATTGTTGCGCTTGTTTTCCTGCCTGTATTTGTGATTTTTCAGAAAAGAAAACTTCACTTCATCGTAAATATTTTCTCGGTTCTTTTTGGTATGAAAACATGGGTTGGCTATGGCAGCATTATGCAGAAAGAATTGCCAAAAATCAAGCCTTCTGTACTATCACCGGCAGATAAGCTGGCCGACAAACAATTATCCCAGGACACCATTAAAAAACTGAACCTGGTTTACTCCAAAGATTACAAAATTGAGAACGATTTAAGTCTGCTCTTCCATTGCTTCGGCCAGCTGGGGAATTGATGTTATCTTTTTGTTAAATCAAGTATTCTAAACTTTAATTGCTTAACAAAATCTTAACCTGATTAATAAAAGGATTACGTAAATTTGTAACAGTTTAAAATGTGAATATGAGTAGCACAAACGCAAAGATTTTACTGGTGGATGATGAACAGGATATCCTGGATTTTGTCAGTTATAACCTGAAAAAAGAAGGATACCAGGTGCTTACAGCTTCTAACGGCCGCGATGCCATTTCCATTGCTAAAAAAGAGGTTCCGAACCTGATCATACTGGATGTAATGATGCCGGAGCTTGATGGAATGGAAACCTGTAGGGAATTACGCGAAATCGATACCCTTAAAGATGTGGTAATCGCTTTCCTTACTGCCCGCAACGAAGACTACTCACAAATTGCAGGTTTTGATGTAGGTGGTGATGATTATATTACAAAACCAATCAAACCACGCGTATTAAGCAGCCGTATCAAAGCATTATTAAGAAGAAGCCATACTTCGGTTGATGTATCGAACGAACAGGTTGACCTGGGCGGTTTGAAAATTGATCGTGAACGCTACCTGGTAATAAAAGGTGAAGCCGAGATCACACTTCCTAAAAAAGAATTTAAACTGCTTGCCCTGCTTGCCACAAAACCAGGAAAAGTATTTACACGTGAATATATTCTTCAGCAGGTTTGGGGAGATGAAGTGGTTGTAGGTGACCGCACCATTGATGTGCACATTCGTAAACTCCGCGAAAAACTGGGCGAAGAATACATCAAAACCATTAAAGGTATTGGTTACAAATTCGAATTCTAAAACTAAGACACTGATTGCACAGATGCCGCTGATTTAATATTGCACGGTCTCTCTGTGTTAATTTACACAGATCATATAAACAGGTTATCGGTGCAATCCGCGAAATCTGTGTCTATACCAATTTGCTGTTTTGCCATTTCGGTTAGAATAAGTATATTTGCCGGAATTTTATACAAAAGTAAAATTCACTATGGCATCTTCTTTTGAGCAGTTTCTGCAATCCAAATTCACTACCGAAGGTTTAACGTACGACGATGTTTTGATGGTTCCGGCTTATTCGGAAGTGCTTCCGCGTGAGGTTACCATTAAATCAAAATTTACAAAAGGTATTGATATCAATACTCCTATTGTTACCGCGGCAATGGACACTGTTACCGAACACCGTATGGCTATTGCAATAGCCCAGGAAGGCGGAATTGGCGTATTGCACAAAAACATGAGTATTGCAGCTCAGGCAGAAGAAGTAAGACGCGTAAAACGTTCTGAAAGCGGGATGATCGTAGACCCGGTTACTATGCCGGATAATGCTACAATCGGGGATGCATTAAAATTAATGGCCGATAATAAAATCGGCGGGATCCCTGTTGTTTCTAAAAATGGAGAACTTGTAGGTATAGTTACTAACCGCGATCTTCGTTTCGAAAAAGATCACAAAAGGCCTGTAAAAGAAGTAATGACCAAAGAAAACATCATTACTGCAAAGCTGGGCACTAACCTCAAAAAGGCGGAAGAGATTCTTCAGAATTACAAAATCGAAAAATTGCCGGTAGTTGACACCAAAAACAAACTGATCGGATTGATTACATACAAAGACATCATTAAGAGCAAAGTTCAGCCATATGCCTGCAAAGATGAAATGGGGCGTTTACGTGTTGCTGCTGCTGTTGGTGTAACTGCTGATACCATGGAACGTGTAGATGCTTTGGTAAAAGCCAGCGTTGATGCTATTATTATCGATACAGCTCACGGTCATTCCAAAGGTGTTATCGACATGCTGAAGAATGTAAAAAAGAAATATCCAAAACTACAAGTGGTTGTGGGAAACATTGCAACTGGTGAAGCTGCACTGGCTTTGGTGAAAGCGGGAGCTGATGCGGTGAAAGTTGGTATTGGTCCGGGATCTATTTGTACTACACGTGTAATTGCAGGTGTAGGTGTTCCTCAGTTAACCGCAGTTATGGAAGTAGCGCATGCATTGAAAGGAAAAAATATTCCTTTGATTGCTGATGGTGGTATTCGTTTTACAGGTGATATTGTAAAAGCTATAGCAGCAGGAGCAAGTACAGTGATGATGGGATCAATGTTCGCAGGAACAGAAGAATCACCGGGCGAGACCATTATTTTTGAAGGAAGAAAATTCAAATCATACCGTGGAATGGGTTCTATCGAAGCTATGCAAAAAGGCTCAAAAGACCGTTATTTCCAGGATGCAGAAGATGATATTAAGAAACTGGTTCCGGAAGGGATCAGCGGGCGTGTACCATACAAAGGCCAGGTAGCCGAAGTTATCTACCAGATCATGGGAGGTTTACGTGCGGGTATGGGATACTGCGGGGCAAAAGACATTGCTAACCTCCAGAAAGCTAAATTCATTCGTATTACAGCGGCTGGTGTAACAGAAAGTCACCCGCATGATGTGGTGATCACGAGGGAGGCTCCGAATTATAGCAGGAAATAAAGTTTCGACTACTTCGCCGCGGCGAACGACCTGACAAAAACGGGAATCAAATGATTCCCGTTTTTGTTTCCATTTGTTTCAAAAGACGCTTTTTCTTAACTTGCACTAGGTTATCAAAACATTGGAAAACAAAGATCACATATCTGACAAAAACGAATCTTCAAAAAAAAATCGCATTACTATTTTTGAAAATCCCAGTGTTGCAGCGGAAGAACAAGCAAAGTATTCTGCAAATCAAACTCCCATAGAACGTTTGAGAGAAACTGTAGAATTTATAAAAAGAGTTTACTCCTATTCTCCTGATAAAAAAAGATCAAATAAAATATTTATCGATGTTTCATGAGTATACTCATCATCTTTTTTCTTCTAATAGTTCTACTATCTATTTATTTGTATAATAAAAAATTTGCATCCGCTACTTTCGAAATTATTTCAGAAATAGAAAAGATAGATGATAAATTGGTATTTCGGAACGTTTATTGTACGTTTAAAAGTATCGGATCTATTCAATTAACAAGTTGTAATGTATATATATTTAATGATTCTATTGTTATTCATGAAGCTGTTACACAACTTGTGAATCAAAAGTATCACCAAATGCGGGCTCCAACATATATAATTTCGAAATCATTTCCGAAAATTCTAGATTTAAAATTATTTAGAGGAAATGTTTTGAATCCAACAATTACAGTTTCAGATAGAGGAAAAATTAAAATTCAGGGTGAAATGCAAATTCAAAATAGTATTGAAGCAATTGGTTTTGAAAATAGCTATTCAAATACAATAATCATTAGTACTAACATATCTACAGAAAAACTCAAAAACAGGTTAGTGGATTATCATATTTTGTAACGAATTTCGGACATTTAATAATAATTCCTTTCCTTAAAACCCTTACCTTTATCCTTCAATTTTCGAATGATGAGTAAGATCTTAATTAAGAATATAAAGCAACTGGTACAGGTTCGTGAAGAAGCTACAGGAACCATTAAAGGTAAAGACATGGATCATTTACCTTCTATTGAAAACGCATGGTTGGCAGTGGAGAATGGACTGATAGCTGATTACGGAAGCATGGATGATTTTCCTGGTATCAGCGACTGGAGTAATCTTGAAATTATTGAAGCCGATGGAAAGCTCGTATTACCTACCTGGGTAGATAGTCACACACACCTTGTATATGCAGGAAGCCGCGAAGGAGAATTTGCAGATCGTATCCGTGGACTGACTTACGAAGAGATCGCACAAAAAGGCGGAGGAATTTTAAACTCAGCAAAAAAACTGCAACAGGCAAGTGAAGAAGAATTACTGGAAGCTGCATTGGAAAGATGCAACGAGATTATTTCACAGGGAACAGGCGCCGTTGAAATAAAAAGCGGTTATGGATTAACTACGGAAGCAGAATTAAAAATGCTGCGGGTAATCAAACGATTAAAAGAACTTACTCCACTTACCATTAAAGCTACCTACCTTGCCGCTCATGCTGTTCCAATGGAATACAAAACACAAAAAGAAAAATACATTGATATTATTATCAATGAAACACTTCCAAAAGTAGGTGAAGAAAAACTGGCAGAATTCATTGATGTGTTCTGCGAAAAAAACTACTTCACTCCCGAAGAAACGGAAAAAGTACTGGAAGCAGGTAAAAAGTATGGCCTGGTTGGCAAAGTGCATGCCGAGCAAATGAGTAATTATGGCGGCGTTATCACAGGCGTAAAATGTGGTGCCATCAGTGTGGATCATTTGGAATATGTGGAAGATAAAGAAATCAAAGCATTACTAAATTCAAATACAATCCCAACCATTTTACCCGGGGCTGCTTTCTTTGTAAGTTTACCCAATCCGCCTGCACGCCAAATGATCGACGCAGGGCTGGCTGTAGCTATTGCAAGCGATTTCAACCCGGGTACCAGCCCAAGCGGTAATATGAATTTTATGCAATCGTTAAGCTGTGTACAATATAAAATGACGCCTAACGAATGTGTGAATGCATCTACCATCAACTCTGCCTATGCAATGAATGTTGGAGACATATTGGGAAGTATTACCATCGGAAAGAAAGCGAATTTCTTCATCACTAAAAAAATGAATAGCGTGGATATGATCCCCTACTCATTTGGCAGTAATCCTGTTGACAGTGTTTATTTGAACGGGAAGAAAGTTTCTGTTAAAAGTGTTTAAATGAGGTAGTCTCAAAGCTCTGGTAAAAGATAAATATTGATCTTAACAGTTTAATTTATACAAATGAATTTCAAAGCTACATTACTCAGTGTTTTCAGTTTTGTTTCACTACTTGCTGTTTCACAAACTGTCACTATTCCTGCTTCCAATGCTGTGGGAACGGGTGCAGGCAATAGTTTAAAACGTAAACCACTAGGTTCGTACTATGGTTACGAAAGGAGTGCTTTTATTTATACCTCAACAGAATTAGGCATTACAGATACATCAACTATTCAAAGTATTGCTTTTTTTGTTGATTCTGTAAACAGCTTTACTGCAACTAATACACCGGTTAAGGTTTATGCTAAAGAAACAGCATCATCTGCATTTACACTTTCAGGCACTGTAGCAAATGAGTTGAGTGGCGCTACCCTGGTTTATAACGATACACTTCACAATACCAATTTTGTTGATAATGCATGGACCACCATTACCTTCAGCAATTCATTTATTTACAACCCGGCAAATAATTTGGAAATAATTATAGAAACCAATGCTGGCGGAACAGGTAACGAAAATCAATTATCAAAAGGCTTCCGTTATAATACAGCTTCGGCGAAACGTTTCCAATACTGGCAGCAGGATAACAGCGCTCCCAACGGAACCGGTACGTTGGATACTTTAAGACCAAACATTACCATCAATTATTCTACTGCTTCTTTATGCTCCGGCACACCAACCCCGGGCACAATCCAGGTAAGTGACACCGCAGTATGTAGTGGTTCTACCGTTGACCTCGTGTTACAAGGAAATAGTTCCGGATCCGGAATTCAGTACTTGTGGCAATATTCAACCGATAGTATTAACTGGACAAATGTAAATGGCCATCAAAGCAATTATACCGCACAAATAAATGCCACAACTTATTTTAAATGTATAGTGATCTGCTTTTTCAGTACAGCTGAAACGCCTGTTGTTAAAGTAAATACCTTACTGCCTGTATACTGTTATTGTTCAGATAACATTGGCGGTGGATGCAATGGTTATTCTATCGATTCAGTAAGTATTAATTCAACCAGTTTTAATGTTTCTGTAACGGGTTGTGAGAACAATGCTTCGGTGCATTACTCACAATATCCTGCGTTTGGAAATTACACCACTACTTTAACTGCAGGACAGACGTATACAATTACGGTGAGAGAAACGGGAAGCAACATCACTTCTCTTTGGATCGATTACGATCACAACGGCGTATTCGATCATAACGAATGGACACAGGTAAATACATCTTCTGTAACCAACGCGCTCTACAATGCCAGTTTCTCTGTTCCAGCCAACGCATATAACGGATTAACGGGTATGCGCTTAAGAACAAGAGCCAGTGGCGTTTTAAATGATTCAACCACTGCCTGCACCAATTTTGCGAGTGGGGAAACAGAAGATTTCCTGATCAGTATTGCTGGCGGATTAACCATTGGATTAAAAAATGAATCTGAAGCAAAAAATGTCACCCTGTTTCCAAATCCTTCCAATGGTTCATTTACAATTGAAACAGGCAACTCAAACCTTTATGAGCTCTCTGTTTCAAATATCCTCGGTAATACAGTATTAGAATCTGAACAAAAAGCGGAGAATGGAAAATTGCGTATACAACTGAATGTTGCTCCCGGAATTTATTTCATAAAAGGAATAAACGCCAGTAACAAAACTACTTTCACCAAACGTTTCATAATTGAATAATACTATGAAAGTACAAAAGGCTAACAGCATTGATCTATTCATTGCAGAGTTTCCAAAAGAAACACAGGTGTTACTGAATAGAGTGAGAGAAACGATCCGAAAGGCTGCCCCTAAAGCAACAGAGTCTATTAATTATGGTATTCCAACCTTTCAGCTGGAAGGAAACCTGGTGCACTTTTCAGGATACAAAAGCCATATTGGATTCTACCCGGGATCTTCCGGTATTAAAAACTTCGCTAAGGAATTGTCGGTTTACAAAGGAGCCAAAGGTTCTGTACAATTTCCTTTGGATAAACCTATTCCCTATGCTTTGATTACAAAAATTGTAAAATTCCGTGTAACTGAAAACCTGGAGAAGTTTAAGGCAAAAAGTTTAAAG
>DASWXS010000105.1:0-4749 GCA_036405375.1 Bacteroidia bacterium | reverse complement strand
CTTCTTTCCAATTCACTTAGCGTATTCAAAAATGGCCAAAAATAAAGTCATTATCTATTATAAAAAAGATTGCTCCAAAAGCAATTGTGCTTTGGATTGGCTACACGAAAAAGGCTATGAGGCAGAAGTTCGTGAATACCTGAAAGAAATGCCTTCGAAAAAAGAATTAAAGGAAGTGCTTGCTAAACTCGGGATGAAACCACTCGACATTATTCGCAAAGGAGAAAAAATATTTAAAGAAAAATTTGAGGGCAAGAATTTTACAGATGAAGAGTGGCTGCAGATCCTGGTTGAAAACCCGACCTTACTGGAACGCCCTATTGTAGTGGATGGTTACAACGCTATCATAGCAAGGCCTCACGACATGCTGGAAGATTTTTTAAACAGGAAGAAAAAGTAAATCAGAATTTCCCCATTGAGCAATTCTTAAATTCAGCACCGAACTCCTCTTTCTTGAGGTAGATCACTTCTCCTCCGTTTCCATTATAGCCAGGGATTCCATTTTGCCCTGCTGTTCCTAAAGCACCCCGTTTTGTTGAAAGCAAAATTCCCAGCAGCTTTGAGTTCTCATAATCTCCGCTTCCCGGTGTGCCCTCTTTACCAGGAACTCCGGAACGTCCGCCATCCGTATTGATCAATAAATATTCCTTTAACCATGCAAGTGCAGAATCAATACAAACCACTACTTTTCCTCCGTTTCCCCCCGAACCGGCATTGCCTCCGTTACCCGCTGCACCACCATAAGGTGAATCAATTTTCTTTTCTTTATCAATCAGTCCCGAGTGCCCATCTCCACCTTTACCCCCGCTGCCGCCATTTCCACCTTTTGCAATGATTGGGATCTTATTTCCTTTGAACTCTATAATTCCATACGACCTGCGGTTGTCCGACGAAAAAACAGTAAACGCGAGCAGTCGTTGCTCACCTCTCCAATGCTCTGTTATAAACACTTTCACCAGCGGGGCATTTTCACCGCTCGTTCCAGGCTGTCCATGCGTTCCGTTATCTGAATAATTTACTCCGTTCTGACCCGGTGAACCATCCATACCCTGGTTTGCCGAAAAATCGAAATACACAGAAGCAGGATATTTTATATAAAATTCTTTCTCCGCTAAAATAATCCCTGATTCACGATGCCTGAACTTTACAGGAATTTTACCGGGAATTGGAACAGAAGTTTCGACCCATAGTTTGTCGTTCTGAATGCTTACTGCATAGTTTGACTCTGCAACCAGGTTATCCAGGTTAAACAAATTTCCATTGCCTGCATGGGTTTTTCCATTGGAAAAAAGAAGGTCATAAGTAAAATCACAAGCCTGGTTCACTATCAGCGTATCAGCATGAAATGTAATTTGCTTCACATAAGGCAACTCAATTTGAATGTCTTTGGATACCAGCCATTTCTTATCACTTACCTTTAGGTTAAGCGTGTGATGCTTTGCACTTGTTTCTGACAGCTTATAGGTGATCATCCCCTGGTAGAAAGATGCCATGAAATTAGCAGATACATAAATCTTGTTCCATTTTGATTTCGGGTTTGCTTTTTCAAACTTCAACACCTTCCCATTCTTTTTAGTTAAGGCTATTTTCAGTTCCAATTGGTTGTTAATTCCAAAAGAAGACGAATCAACTTTTACATCAATGCTCCTGAATTTTTGAGCAAACGAGGAAAAGAAAACAGCGAATAAAAGAAACGATAGTATATGTTTCATAATTTGGCTTTCGTTAAGTAAAAATACTATTATTTCTATTTTACTACCCAGGCCTTTTTGTATAATTCTTACTTTTGTTCACTTAAAATGATCCTGCTTTCCACTGCATATTTCCCACCTGCCGAATACATGCATTATGTGCTGTGTAAAGAGAATATGTTTATTGAAGCTCATGAAAATTTCATTAAACAAACCTGGCGCAACCGTTGCCGTATTGTAACAGCAAACGGTCCGCTGGATCTAAGCATTCCATTAGTGAATGAGGGTAACAAAACACTGATTACCGAAAAAAAGATCAGTTATGCAGAACCCTGGCAGATGAAACACTGGAGGGCAATTGAAAGCGCTTATAACAGTTCGCCTTATTTCGAATATTTTGAGGAAGAGATCAAAAATCTCTTTTTAAAAGAACATGAATTTTTGTTTGATCTCAACAATGAAGCGCTAAAGGTAGTATTCAATATACTACGTGTAGATCCTGAAATTCAATACACAGAAAGCTATTCAGAAAGTAATGATATCAATGATCTGCGGATAGCGATCTCTCCAAAAGAAAAAAGCAGGAATGATCTTCCTGCTTATTATCAGCCCTTTTCAGAGCGTAATGGATTTGTTGCAAACGCAAGTATTATCGACCTGCTTTTCAACGAAGGCCTGGGAGCTTTATCCTACCTGGAACAGCTCAATTTTTAATTCCAAAGATCACATTTACCTGTAAATATGATCTTTTCTCAATTCATCACATTCATAATAACACCCGTATTTGAACTGCTCACCGGTTTCAGGGCTTTGGAGTAGTTGAGGATGTTCTGAATGGTTTCTTCTGAAGGCTCACAAACCGAAGGATTCAGCTTGCGTTTTTTTAGCTTTTCAGTATCAGATGCAGGAATAACTTGATTAAGAGTAATGGTTCTTACCATAGGCAACATTTAGGGGTTTCTTGTATAAAAACGGTATAGATCCTTCAATATTGTATGATCTTTCATTTTTTTGTAATTTAGACTCATCCTAAATTAAATCTGCGGGCATTTGCCCACCAGGATAGGAAAGCCAGAGCACATTCATGAAAAAACTCTTTATATACCTGATGCTTGTTGTCCTCGTACACTCAACATCACTGTTAAAAGGGCAAACCACGTATTTTCCTCCCAATTCCTCTACAATTTGGGACACTATACAGCCATCCAGCCTTGGATGGTGCCAAAACAGGGTAGATTCGCTCACGCAGTACGTAGGAAACACTAATACAAAAGCCTTTATTATTTTAAAAGGAGGTAAAATTGTACTCGAAAAATACTATGGAACCTTTACTATGGATAGTCTTTGGTTCTGGGCTTCTGCCGGGAAATCACTGACATCGGTTATGATCGGAAAAGCACAGCAGGAAGGGCTTCTGAGCATTAATAACCATTCCAGCCAGTACCTTGGCACGGGCTGGACTTCGTGTACAACGACCCAGGAAAACCACATTACGGTAAAAGATCAGTTGCAAATGACCACAGGGTTAAAAGACAATGTGCCTGATCCTGATTGTACGGATGATACCTGCCTGATTTATCAGGCTGACGCCGGAACGCGCTGGGCTTACCACAATGCTCCTTATCACCTGTTGCACGATGTTATTGAACAAGCATCAGGGCAAACATTACAACAATACACCAATCAAAAAATAAAAACACCAACTGGTATGGGCTCGGGTTTCTGGTTCCAGCATGTTTACTACTCAAAAGCAAGAGATATGGCACGTTTTGGTTTACTATGCTCTGCCAATGGTGTATGGAACGGAACGCCGGTGATGAATGATCCTACGTATTTAGTGGACATGAAAAACACCTCTAACTCTTACAATCTTTCTTATGGTTATTTGTGGTGGCTCAACGGTAAATCCAGTTTCATGGTACCACAGTCACAATTTGTTTTTAACGGGAGCCTGATCCCAAATGCCCCTGCAGACATGTATTGCGCCTTGGGTAAGTATGATCAGAAAATCTATATTGTGCCTTCGCTCGACCTGGTAGTGGTGCGTATGGGGAATGCCGCAACAAATACTGCGCTTGCCTTATCTACCTACGACAATGTGCTTTGGGAAAAGATCATGGATATGTATTGCACTACTTCTTTGGAAACCACTGCAACAAAAAATGTAAAGGTATTCCCTAACCCTGCAGCTGCCGAAGTTTATATAGAAACAGGAGATTTTGCAGCGGATGAAGAGATTACTGTAACTGACCTTCTCGGCAAAACAAAAAGTGTAACATTCATAAAAGAAGGCACTACACTCATTAAAATCAACCTGTCTGAATTAAACACAGGGATCTATTTCATCAAAGGAAAAGGTTGGCAACGAAGAATAGTGATTGAATAACTATTTCAATTTTCCCAAACCAATATACATTTCAAGACCTATAGTCCAATAAGAGGCATTGCCTGATGTTCTGAACCTGCTGATATCCGGGTCGGTATCTGCCATATTAATCTGCTCCGGATCAAATTGCCAAAGCATATACTTA
This sequence comes from Bacteroidia bacterium, assembly GCA_036405375.1. Classification (GTDB taxonomy): domain Bacteria; phylum Bacteroidota; class Bacteroidia; order B-17B0; family Aurantibacillaceae; genus JADJDM01. The sequence continues at coordinate 527 of DASWXS010000105.1, read as the reverse complement.
TATCCAAAACAAAATCCCAGTGTCATTCGTTCTTCCGCGAAAAAATTGATGCTGTAATTCGGTTGCAGAAAAGCACAGAGCACATTGAGGTTGTGTGGATCTTTATCCTGGTTGACAACGCTCGTATAAAAAGCGTGTGTATATCCAGTATTCAGGTATAAAGAGCTAAACATTTTTCCGGAATGATATTTATCGTAACCCATTCGTACAAAACCACTGTTCATTTGCAACTTAGTATGGTTAGCGAATTTAGTACGGTTGGAAACAGAGAATAAAGCATTGGTATATCCAATACCCACATATGCGTATTTTCCTACCCGAACTGCTGCAGTTATATTAGCCTCATATATACCTATCATCCGTTTGCGGAACAACTGGCTGGTAAAGGGATTGGGAACACCGCCATTTAAACGGATCGATACAGGATGAATGCTTTTCGGTGGTTCGCTGGGCGGACCATCTTCCAGTATTGCCGCTTTGGGAATAGTGTCTTCCTCATCATCCTGCGAAAAAGCAAGTTGCGTGCT
>DASWXS010000104.1:0-3126 GCA_036405375.1 Bacteroidia bacterium | reverse complement strand
TTTATAAATTATTGGCAGGTGATTACACTTTTAAAAAATGGATATTATATACCGGGCTAACGCTTGCAATTGTTTTAGGAATTCTGTTTACCATACTTCCTTTTATTGACCATATCAAACCATTTGTTATCAACTCTGGTATTATTGGCGACAAATTCGCCATTAAGAATCTTGAAGCTACAGGTGGCTGGAAAGGTTTTGAATGGATCCCCGGGTTTATTTTCCTGGGTGGGTCTGTTTTCTTATTGTTTGGTATGCTCCGGAAAAGGGCTGCAAAACTGATTCCTGCTTTATTTGGAGTTTCCTTGTTTGCCGTTTTTTCTATCAGTGTGCTAATTGTTCCAAAAATTGAATTGTATTCACAAGGTGCAGCTATTGAGTTTTATCAATCGGTAAAAGGACAAGACTGTTACCTGGAAACTTCGGGATTTAAAAGCTATGCCTACCTGTTTTATGGAGATAAACAACCAAAACAAAATACAGCGGAGATCAACGCATATGCTAAAAGAATGGCGGCTAATGAAGCCAATAGCGATGAGTGGGATCCTACAACTTCTTATTCACGATACTCAACCAATTTCATGACCGATGAAAAGGTTTCTAAAACAACCTATATTGTTTTAAAATTCATGGACGAAGAACCTTTCCTGGCAACCCGCCCGAAATTCAAAAAATTATACGCAAAGAATGGCTTCGTTTTCCTGAGAAGAGAAGCGGAAAAATGAAGGAATCAGAAAAATGGGATTCAGAAATACAATTAGGAATTATGCAAAAATCGACAAACCTGTAAGGTTGGTTATAGCTGCAGAGTTCTTTATCCAGCTGGTCAATATAGCTTTTATGAATATGCAGCCTTTATTCATGAAAGCTGAGCATTATAGCAATGCCGAAATTGCGAGCCTTACCGTTACACGTTTTGCAGGTGTTTTACTTTTTGCCCTTCCTTTAGGAATAATTATCCGTGGCAAAAAGGTAAAAAATCTGTTTATGCTGGCTTCCTTCTTTGTTCCGTTCTTTGCTTTGTTCAATGTATTCTCCATCCAGCTTCATAATGTTGCGCTTATTCATCTTTCACAATTTATGTGGGGAGCGTCTTTTACTTTCATGCAGATCCCAATCATTCCTTTTATTCTCCGGAATTGTAATAAAGAGGCTCATACTGCAGGGATTGCCTTAAGTTATTCTACTTATAGTTTTGCCGGGATTGCCAGTGGATTAATCATTTCAATGCTTGATCTCATCAATCCAATTTTCTTCAATGAAAAAATGGTACTGATACTTATTTCGTTAAGTGGATTTATCGGGGTGTGGATCATGCAAAAAGTTCAGCTGGAAGAACGTACAGTTGAAAAAAAACATAAGATAAAAATCAAAGGTTCTTACGACTGGCTATTGATTTGTAAAGCCCTTGCTCCTACACTAATTATAGCTATTGGCGCAGGCTTAACCATTCCTTTCATCAGCATGTTCTTTTTCGACGTGCATCAGTTTGATAAGGGGGATTTTTCCGTTATAAGCTCAATGGCTGCAATATTGGTTGCCTGGGCATCTTTAATGGTACCTGCTGTAAAAAATACTATCGGGTATAAAGTTGCCATACCCACAAGTCAATCACTCGCTGTAGTTTCACTGGTAGCGTTGGCTACAACACAGTATTACAGCCAGGTTCCGGTTGCGGTTGTTATTGCAGTGGTTTGTTACTTATTACGTCAGCCGCTGATGAATATGGCTGGGCCTATGACCACTGAAATTGTGATGAACTACGTGGGTAAAAAAAACCAGGAAATCGCAAGTGCCCTCATTTCTGCAATATGGAATGGCAGTTATGTATTAAGTGGAATATTTGTGGCTATTATGTTTGCACATAAAGTAGCTTACGTAAATATTTTTCTCATTACTGCCAGTTTATATGCATTAGGAGTTGCCTGGTACTATGCTTTGGTACTGGATTACAACAAACGTGAAAAGCGTGGATTGATAGAAAGCTCAACTAACTAGTTTTTTCTAATTGGTTAAGCCCTGCTGGTGAATAGCCGAAATAAATACAGGGACAAAAAGTAGACAGGCCTTGTGTACATTATTGGTCACACCATAATTCCGTATATACCAATTATCATAATCATCAGAAAAATCCGTTCTGAGCTCCATTACCAGGGTTCCGTTCCTGTAAACTCTCCAGTTATCAAAATCATCGGGAAAAGCTGTTCTTATTGAATAGGTTTGGTTGGCTGTATAATCCTTTAGTTCCCAGTTGTCCCAATCTTCAGAAAAAGTGGTACGTAAAGAAATGGATTGCCCGGAAGAACTCAGCTGCCAGTTATCCCAATCTTCGGAAAATACCGTACGCATGTTCAGTGTTAAATTTCCGGTACTTATATTCCAATTATCCCAGTCATTGCTAAAAACGGTCCTGAACTCGCCTGAAATGCTGTCTATATAATAATCCCAATGGTCCCAGTCATCGCTGAAAGCTGTTCGCAGGTCTCCTGTTCCATTTGCAGTTGTAGTACCCGGAACAAAGGTGCCACCGGTTACAGGTGTTTGCTTTTCGCATTGAGTAAGCAAGCCAAGAATTAAAAATAATATACTAATGCGCAGGATCATTTCACTATAAATATATTCAATTTTAGCTTAAGAAAGGGCATAAAAAAACCCCGGCAAGCCGGGGTTCTTATCTTTAATTTCCAGTCTTTCGATTAGAAATGTAAGTTTAAACGAAGGTTAGCAGCTGGACCAAATACTGAATTTAAGTTATCAGTATCGAATGACCAGTTACCAGATTTTTGTCCTTCAACTTCGATAGTACCAACTGACTGAGCAGTAGCAGAAGAACTCATACCACGCATTTCGTAAGTTGTTTTAGTAGCACCAAATTTAGTAAGACCTAAGCCCCAACCAAATTCACCTGCGATAGAGATTTTAGGGATGATGAAGTATTCAGCACCGATGAATCCACGAAGACCGAAAGTCATAGATTTGTTATCTTTTCTTTCTGTCATACGAGCATCACCTGCCTGACCTTGAGATACAGCAGTTGAAGTTACGTTACCGTTGAAATCATCAGCAGCAGCAACACCTACACCTGGAGTAGTAGAAGTAGCAGCAACTAAAGCGTTACCATAAGTG
>DASWXS010000103.1:0-6774 GCA_036405375.1 Bacteroidia bacterium | reverse complement strand
TCGAGGCATCTTTCCTTTTTGTGTTTGTATAATTTCAGTAATACTTCAACATCTCCGTTGGTAGTAAATACTTCTCCATTTTTTTCGAGGTCAGCTCTCAGCTCTTTATAATTAAAGATCTCGCCATTAAATACAATTTTGTATTTTTTGTGTTCGTCATAAAAAGGCTGGTTGCTATTGGGAGAAGTGTCGATAACACTTAAGCGTGCATGTGCAAAGGCAACATGATTGAAAATAGAAAAACCCTGGCTGTCCGGTCCGCGGTGTTTAAGCAGTTCGGGGATCTCTTTTATTTTTTCAAGCTCCTGCTGGGAGTTAGTATAACTTATTATTCCTGCTATTCCGCACATAAGCAATAATGCTATACAAATATAACTAAATCAATTGAGCACACTATGAGGGATGCTCATAAATTGTTCATTTCAATACTTGTGTAAATGGGCTAAAAAAAATAGATTTAAACTTTGTAATAATATGATATACGAGTTTAACGGATATAAACCGATGATTGACCCCAGCAGCTTTGTGCATCCACAGGCAAGTGTAACGGGTAATGTGATCATTGGCAAAAATGTGTATGTGGGGCCCGGAGCAGCTATCAGGGGCGATTGGGGCGAGATCATTATTGAAGACGGATGCAATGTGCAGGAAAATTGTACTATTCATATGTTCCCGGGAACAACCGTATTATTGAAAGAGTCGGCTCATATAGGGCATGGCGCAATTATACACGGTGCAGTGATAGGAAAGAATGTGCTTGTAGGAATGAACGCTGTTGTAATGGATGATGTAATTATTGGCGACAATTGTATTGTTGGAGCATTAACATTTGTACCGGCAAATACAACTATTCCCGAACGTAAAATAGTTGTGGGAAACCCTGCCAAAGTAGTGAAAGATGTAAGTGATGATATGATCGAATGGAAAACAAAGGGAACAGCCCTGTACCAGCAATTGCCTGCCGATTGTTATGCAACCTTAAAACCCTGCGAGCCTTTAACGGAGATACCTAAGGACAGACCTAAGCAACAAGACATTTATAAAACCTGGAAAAAGAACAATGGAAGATAATTATACAGAAGCTGAGTTTAAAACCATTGCGAGTAAAGAAATCTCTGTTGCATATCTAAGTTATCTTGAATGTGACCTGATACAGGTTCAGTTTTTTGATGATATTACCATTGGAATTCCCGAAGTAAAAGAGCTGGCTAATGCAACAAAGGAATTAACCGGTGGAATAGTTCCTGTTCTGAGCCTTGTAATAACCGGCCAACGTAATAATATATCCACTGAAGCTTTCTCGTATAATATATATACGGAATTAAATATTACTCAACGTACGATCGCAGAAGCAGTTGTTATACAAAATCTGCCTACGCGCATTATTGCCAATTTTTATTATAAAGTAGTTCCCCGTCCCTTTCCTGTGAAAGTATTTGAGAGCCGGGAAAAAGCTATAGCCTGGCTGATGGCCAGTAAAGCCCAGGAACCTTCTTCCTGAATTAATACATACAAGTGTTTTTGATCTAAATCAAATAGCACTTTTATGGTATTGCATTGTCGCTACAATGAGTACTTTTGCTGTGTGGAATTAATACGACGTTTGTTAGCTGCTATCTGGAAGATCTGGTTTGCCTTTTTCTTCATCATTACTTTCCTGGTGATGTACCCGTTTTTTCTTTTGTTCCTTCAAAATCAAAAATGGATTTCGGTTGTGATGATCCTGAAAAGATGGTGGGGAGGTTTCTCCATTTTTATAGCGGGCATCTTTATGAAAAGGATCTATCGCACCGATAGAAATAAATTGCCTTCGAACTGTATTGTAGTTGCTAATCATGCTTCTTACCTGGATATTATTATGACTGTTCATGTGGTACCATTTAATGTGATCTTTATGGGGAAAGCAGAATTGCTGAAAGTTCCCCTTTTCAATGTGTTCTTTAAAAAACTGGATATTCCTGTTAACCGCAAAAGTGCAACGGCTGCTCATCAATCATTGGTTAGATGCGGGCAGGAGCTCGACAAAGGCAGGGCTGTGGTAATATTCCCGGAAGGAACCATCAGCAATGAAGGTAAACTTAAAGCATTTAAAAACGGGGCATTTAAACTCGCAATCGAAAAACAGGTTCCTATTGTTGTAGTAACTTATATCAGTAACTGGAAGCTGTTGCAGAATGGCGGCTTTTTCAAGAGCTTTGGAAGACCGGGTATAGCCCGTGCGGTTATACATCCGCCTATAGAAACCAAAGGCATGACAGAAGAAAATTTAGTATCTTTGCGCCAACATGTGTATGACCTAACGGCAAATACACTTGAAGAATTTAAAAAGTATTCGGCATGACGATAGATAACAAAACGGTTGATGAAATTGCCCACCTGGCACGGTTGGAATTTGCTGCAGATGCAAAAGCGGAAATCATTAAGGACATGAATAATATGCTTGCATTTGTAGAGAAGCTGAATGAGTTGAATACAGACAATATTCAGCCGCTGATCTATATGACGGATGAAAAAGATATCATGCGCGAAGATGAGGCGAAAGTTACCATTTCTCAGCAGGAAGCACTTAAAAATGCACCTAAGCGTGATAGCGACTATTTCAAAGTTCCTAAAGTAATTGATAATAAATAATGGAACTATCGCCGGCTGAAATCGAACTTTTAAAATATCCAATTGGTAAAGCCCCTTCACCACAGGAATATACTTTCGAAGAAATAAAAAGAAATATTGAGCGGATCTCAACGTTTCCATTAACACTCATGAAGTTGTCCGCCGATTTGAAACCGGAAGACTTAGAGTATAAATACCGTCCCGGAAGCTGGAACGTTGTGCAGATTCTTCATCATTTAGCAGATAGTCACATAAATGCATACGTCCGTCTAAAATTTGCATTAACCCAGGATCATCCAACCATTATGCCTTACGATGAAAATTTGTGGGCGGTAATGCCGGATGCGGTTTCAACAGATGATTACCAGGTTTCGATTTTGATCGTTTCAGGTTTACATCATCGTATGAGCAAAGTACTAATGTCGCTGGATGAAAGCGCATTTTCAAAAACCTATTTCCATCCTGCTTACCAAAAAACAGTTACACTTGCCCAGATGGTTGCCACATATGCATGGCACGGAGAACACCACATTGCTCAGATAAAGGTGGCGCAGGAAAAGAAATTCTAATTTTTTTGTTTCTGATGCAGCGTTTTTGCATCGGCGTTGTCTTAGTATAAAACCAACGTCATGAAACAATTATATTTAAACACACTCGCCATTGCGGCAATACTGATACTTGTTCTGCCGGCATGTAAAAAAGATGATTTGCCGGGAGGAGGAAACGGGCATAACTGTGATCCAGTTATTACCTGTCGTGAACATGCCAAAGGAACTATGGAAATGTGCTGGCCGGATACCAATTACTGGCTGATTAATTCGTACAGTAGCCCAAATGGCTCTCCAACCCCCGGACCAATTAAAGTGCTTGCCCCGGTAAATTTACCCCAGAATTTCAGGGTAAATATGATGAATGTGGAATTCGATTATACGTATCTTAACGATTCGGTGTTCTATTCCTGCGGATGTTTCCCTTTGCCCAATACTTATGCCCAGAAGGTCAGGATCTGTAATATAAAACGCGACACATTGCAGCTCGTTATATTAAAACCGGTAATTTATCTATACCCCGAAAAAAAGACCAGGGTTGATGTTCAATTATTATATAAAGGCGAACTTACAACTACATATCCGGATTACGATTACAATAAAAAAGGCTGGACAGTGGATGCACAGCCGGACGGCTCACTTCTTAATTTAAGTGATGCAACCAGCCACCAGTATTTATTTTGGGAAGGTAAACCAGCCACGCCTTATAACTTTGATATGAATTCAGGGTATTGTATAAAAGGCAGCGAAACAAAACGTTTCTTACAAACCATTTTACCTAAGCTGGGGCTTACCCCAAAAGAATACAATGATATGATCGTATTCTGGTTGCCAAAAATGCAGGAAAACAAATACAACCTCATTCACTTCGCCGGAAGCGCTTATACTGAAAAGGCTCCATTGCAGGTATCTCCGGCCCCGGATAATATGATTCGCGTATTCATGGCCTTCCAGCCAAGTGATGAATATGTTAATACCGAGGAGCCAATACTTCCTTCGTATTCAAGAAAAGGATTTACAGTGGTAGAATGGGGAGGTGTAGAATTGCCTCCGAAAGGGAATTTACGTAAGGAAGCTCATTCGCTTTGAAAGGTAAATTAATTGAGGATTGGATTTAATACCTTTATAGTGAAAACGATGAGCGCTTTTGAATGTACTGAATGATATACTTGATAAGTGCAGGAAGAATGACAGGAATGCACAGGCTGAGCTTTATAAAGCGCTGGCTCCAAAACTTCTTGGCTTATGTTTAAGGTATATGCAGGATCGCGATGAGGCAGAAGATGTAATGCAGGATTCATTTGTAAAAATATTTATGAACCTGGGATCGTATAAAGGGGAAGGCAGTTTTGAAGGATGGGCCAAAAGAATAGCTGCAAATACAGCGCTTAATGCTCTGAAGAAAAAAAACAGGATCTGGTTTGAAAGAGATCTTTCGGTGGTTGAACATACTGATGACGTACCGGAAGAAGTTCATACAGAAATAACAATGGAACAATTAATGAGCTGCCTTCAATTATTACCTCCGGGTTATCGGACCATCATCAATCTTTTCCTTGTTGAAGAGTTTTCGCATAAGGACATAGCCGAGCGTCTCTCCATATCAGAAAGCACAAGCAGATCTCAGTATACCAGGGCGAGGCAGGCATTGATAAAATTGATAAAGGAACGACAAACCGTAAAGGGAAGTAAATATGCTTAAATGGAAAAAGAGAATATAGACATATTCATAAAAAGATCGCTGGAAAGTGTGGAAAGCGAACCTGCTGTCTCTTCTTTTGAAGCTACCATGAAAAAACTGGATGCCGGAAAAAAGAAAAGAAGAAGGGTTTTGTTCTTGTGGTGGTTTGTTGGTTTTATTCTTGTGGGGAGTATCGGATTCTCTATTTTCAACTTCGGCAATGATCAACAACAAGTTATTCTGACTAAAACCTCAGGCAGAAAAGTGAAACCGGTAACTTCAATGGAAAAAGAAGGAAGTAATGATGTAGTTGGAAAATCAGCAAATGAGCCAACAGTAAAAACAGAGCTGTCGAATTTTTCAGAGACGCAGAAAGCAGGCTCAGCCAGACCTGTATCATTAACAGATAAAGAAGAGATTCGACGGAAAAGTAAGGAAAGGCATTACGCAACCATCACTAAGGAATTAAGTAGCGCCGACACTTCTGTCAACATATCCATAACGGAAAGTGAGAACGCTGATTTCGTTTACCTGGATCTCATCAAAAACCCTTTTTCAAATAGTATTACCGATCCCGGATTAAAAAATACCGAGATCAGGCTAATAAGCGACACATTACCTTCAACTCCGAAAGAAACCAAACCGGATAACGCATTTATATGGTATGTGGGTCCTGAGCTTAACCCCCAACAGGTGAAGTATAGCGTAAGTAAAAACGATCAAAGAGATAGTAAGTATGATGGCAATGCCAGTAAATCGCTTGCTGATTTTTACACCGATATGCGGAATAAAGATAATCGCGCTGTTTCTGCCTGGAATGCTTCAGTAAAAGGAGGTTTTATGTATAAAAGAAAATGGACGGTTGAAGCGTCTTTAGGTTATCAGCAATACCATTACTCGGAGCAGGAATTCAGATTAGATTCAAGTTTTACGCCATCAATTACAACATCATTGTTCCCTGCTTCTGCATCTACAAGTTATTCTGTGAAGGCTACAACTTATAAAAGTGTGTTTCGTTACCTTGACTACTCTGTGGGTGCATCGTACATGGTCACCAATCCGGCATATAAATTAAAAATAGGATTGTGTTTTACGGGTTCTAATTTAGTATCGGCAAACACGGTTATAGTAGAAGATCATAATTCTTCGGCATACAGAACTAAAACTAAAGCTGCTCCGGTAAGCAAATGGATATATGGCTCTGCTCTTCACATAAATTATGTGGAACAGCTTAGTAACGGCATTCAGCTATATATAGGACCTAATGTGTTTTACAGATTTAATTCAATGTTCAGTAAAAGCTACCTGATCACACAAAAACCTTATGGTTTTGGTGTGAATTTGGGTGTGCTTTTTCGGTTGAGGTAAATGTTTATTTACGGATGCTTTCCAGTATTCCGAAAACCTCCTTTGCTTCGTTATTGTTTTCGCAAACACAATTTGACTTCGGCTTACAGTTTTCGCAATCTTCTTTCATCATTACAACATGTGCGTGTTTCCCGATTGGTGCCCATCTTCCGGGATGCATAGGACGAACAGAAGGAAATAAACCAATTGCATATTTCCCAAATCCGGCGGCAATGTGTAATGGCCCGGTACTCGCTGCAATCAATGCTTCGCATGAATCAATGAATGTGATGAATTCAGCAAGGGTAAGTTTACCTGTGATATCTATAGCTCGTGGATATTTATCAATCAATGGTTGCAGCAGGGGTTTTTCTTTTTCGGTTCCTGAAATAAAAACACTGTATTTAGTCGGATCAAGCAGCTCAATTAATCTTCCGAAATTCTCCAGTCCCCACTCGCGTCCGCTGCCCTGTGATTTGGCATGGAGAATAATATTTTTTTTATCGGAACTGATTAATTGTTTTATAGCTGCAGGAATAACTGCTTTACTTTTGAATCCGTAGGCCTGTTCAATTTCTTCCAAGCTGA
>DASWXS010000102.1:0-4470 GCA_036405375.1 Bacteroidia bacterium | reverse complement strand
ACCTGCGCGACACAATCAAATACATTGATGATCAGCGCATGGATGTGACACTTCCTGTTATGCATGGTATAGGTATTTCTATTCGCAAAGGACACAGGTGGAATGTAATGGCCGATTATGAAATGCAGTTGTGGAGCGGGTTCAAATACCTGAACGAAAGCTCGCAGTTCACTGATATGAAACGAATTTCAATTGGTGCAGAGTATATTCCAAATAAGCTGGCAAGCACAAAAGGAACCAATTGGAAAAAAATCCAGTTCCGTCTTGGGGCAAAATACAACGATGGTAAATTACTGATCAACAATAAACGAGTAAACGAATATGCAGTTACTGCAGGTTTTGGATTCCCGGTTGGAATGAACAGGGCATTCAATACATTTAATGTTGCTGTGGAAGCAGGCCGCCTGGGAAGTAAAGACCTTGTGGAACAAAAATACATCCAGGTAAAACTTGGCTTTACATTTAACGACCGTTGGTTCATTAAATACAAATACGATTAAGGCATGCTGAGATGCTTTGCCATATTGCTTCTCTTTGCATTGGTGTTTAGCTCCTGTGAAAATGATATGAAAGAAGTTGCCCTTCTTACACGCAAAGGCAAATTAACTCCAACCGAATCTTCTGAAAATTTAAATGTACTGCATACTGATTCAGGGAAACTTGTGTTTCGCCTCAAGGCTCCTGTAATGGATCACTATGTGCTGGGTGTAGAAGATCCATATTCGGAATTTACCAAAGGAATTTATATTGAGAACTACGACAAGAACAATAAGGTGAAAACCACTATGAAAGCCGATTATGCGATCCGGTATGAGAAAACAAAAAAGATGGAAGCAAAGCAGCACATTGTTATTGTGAATGAGAATGGGGAAACGCTTACCACCGATCACTTAATCTGGAATGAAGAAACAAAAAAAATCAAATCGGATACTTACGTAGAGATTAAAACCAAAAAGGAAATCATCAAAGGAACAGGGATGGAAGCCAATGAAGATTTTACAGAGTGGGAAATATTAAATGTAACCGGAACCATACCTTTGCCTGATGAAGAAAAGTAAACCAGTAAAAACTGAATCTTCTGCTCCCAAGCAGGAGGATTTTTTTGCTATGGTGTACGATGTTGTACGCCTCATTCCAAAGGGACGGGTAACCAGTTACGGAGCTATTGCAAAATACCTGGGTGCTGCACGTTCTTCGCGTATAGTTGGTTACGCAATGAATGGCGCGCATGCCCAAAAGAAAAAAGTTCCCGCACACCGCGTTGTGAACAGGGTTGGCTTGCTTACCGGCAAACACCATTTTAAAACCCCTTACGAAATGGAAGAATTGCTGAAGAAAGAGAAGATAAACGTCGTGAATGACAAGATCGTTGATTTTGATAGATATTTCTGGGATCCAACCGAAGAACTCGCGCTTTAAATTATTCTTACTCCTGTATCTCATCTGCCATAAACGAGGGATAAATAATTATATTTGCGAAGTCCGAAATTTAAACTAAAACATATGAAAAAAAATCTGCTCGCTCTTTTGAGCTGCGCGTCCTGTACAATTGGATTAGCGCAACAAGTAAGCCCGCAGGTAGTAAACAGTAGCGGAACAACGTTTTCCTCAGCATCAGCCGTGCTGAGTTTTAATGTTGGCGAATCGGCTGTTACAACTATCGGTGGAAGCGGCAGCGGAATCACACAAGGTTTTTTACAACCTGTTGTAGGTGCTGTTGGCCTGAAGGAAACAAAACAATCAATTAGCTTCATTGCTTTTCCAAACCCGGTAACGGATCAGTTAACGATCCAAACGGATTATAAAAAAGCCGTTCGTGCGAAAGTGATTGATGCAATGGGAAGAAAGGTGTATGACCAGGAGATGGTTAACAACACTATTTCTGTGAAAGATCTGCAGGATGGTATTTACCAGGTGCTGTTGTTCGACAGCGACCAAAAAATGATAGGACAAAAAACAATAACCAAAACAAATTAAGACAAAATATATGAAAGCAATTTATACACTAATATTATCAGCAATTATAGCGTTTGCATCATTTGCACAGGCTCCACAAGGAATCAATTACCAGGGCGTTGCGCGTAACGCATCAGGTGCAGAACTGGTGAGCCAGGCTATCGGGATCGAATTATCCATTTTAGACGGGTCTCCTTCCGGAACAGCGGTATATACCGAAACACATGCATTAACAACCGACGCACACGGATTATTTTCATTAGTGATCGGAAACGGTACACCAACTACCGGAACATTCAACGCGATTAACTGGGCAGTTGGCGGCGGTAAATTTTTGAAAGTAAGCATGGACATTACCGGTGGAACCAGCTACCAGCTGATGGGAACATCAGAATTGTTATCTGTTCCATATGCATTATGCGCAGGAAATGTGGTAAATAATGGAGGTAAACAAACATTGGTGTTGAGTGATGATGTTACCGATGCACAGGCAATTTCTATCATTGCAAATGGTGTTGGTCCTAATACCCAGGAAATTAAAATTGTTGGAACAACTAATTTAACTACTGTTGACCTGAGTATGATCTCAACCGCTATTTTTGTTGAGATATCAAACAACAGTGCCTTGGCTACTGTAAATTTAAGCGGCTTAACACGTTGCGACGGCTCGGTAGTATTCAGCAATAATCCGGCACTAACGTCCTTGAATATTTCTTCCCTGGCAAAAATCACTACAGGCGAATTTACAGTGAGTAACCTTGGGCTCGCTTCTTTGAATTTACCTGCAATGGTAAAGTGTAATGCATATGTTGTGATTGAAGAAAATGCAGCACTTACTTCAATTAATTTACCAGCACTTACAAATGCAAATACTTTGTACCTGGAAGATAATGATGTATTGACTTCAGCTTCTTTCGGAGCTCTTGCAAATATCACAGGTTCATTTGGTGTGACCAACAATCCGGATATGACAACTTTTTCATTCCCTTCATTGGTTTCCTGTGGTTCGTTTTCTTTTACAGGAAACTCAGATATAACAACTGTTTCTTTACCATCACTTTCAAATGCATCTTCAATTTTTATAGGTAATGGAAACGGAACATTGACAAGCGTGTCTTTCCCGGCACTTACTACTACCGGAGGTGTTGGTTTGCAAAACGTAACGGCGCTGGTGTCAGCAAGTTTCCCCTCACTTACGACTAGCGCAAACCTTAGTGTAAATTCGAATGCACTTCTTAATTCCCTGAACCTGTCGTCATTGGCTACGGCAGGAGTTATCAGTATAACATCAAGCCCGGCGCTTGCAACTGTTAGCTTTCCTGCTTTGACATCAACCGGTTCAAACAATGTTACGATTACTAATACCGGTATGACTTCATTGTCTATCCCTGTTTTAGCTACGTTTGGTAATAATTTCAACGTATCGCAAAATAAACTTACGGTTGCTTCAGTAAACTCTTTGCTGGCGAAATTCGTATCTATTCCTTCACTTACAGGTAAAGTAATTAACCTGAACCTGCAAAGTCCTGCTGCAGCTCCAACAGGACAAGGTGTAACGGATAAGGCTACATTAAGCGGAAACGGAAACACTGTTGTTACAGATTAATAACGCTCAATAAATAAAAAAGGCTTACCATAACGGTAAGCCTTTTTTTATTGTGTTTAATTAAAGATTTTTATCTAAAACCTTATTTTAATACCGGTGCTGAAGCCGGGGGAGTATTTGGTATCCCCAGTTTTTCATTAACAGCTGCTAAGCCTTGTTTAGCATTTTCAGCCATCGGAGCCAGTTTCAGGCAGTTTTCGAAACCTGCTTTTGCTTTTGCATAATCGCCTTTTGTGAAATAGATACCGGCATAATTATACCAGATATCATAACTATTAGGACTACACTCTACCGCTTTTTCCAGGTATTTCACAGCTTCGTCCAGGTTACCTTGCTGGCCAAGCGTTACACCTTTATTCATGTAGTTTATTCCCAGGTAAGGGAAATAGCTTTGCAGGTATGGGTTACTTGGATATAATTTTTGTGCTGTTTTCCAGGTATCATAAGCTCCGTCAAAATCTTCCTGCTTCATTTGAGCCAAACCTAAATTAAGGTAACCATTTACATATTTAGGATGTAGTTCAAGAGCGTGTTTTAAATAACCAACAGCACGTGCAACAAAAACCTTAGCGCTGTCCTTGTTCTCCGGTCTTTCTGAAAGGTCGATCCAGCGTGCTCCTGCGTTACCCAAACACAATACACTGTTCGGAACTGTTTTCACATCTTTGGTAAATAAAGTGATATCGTTTTTCCATTCGGCGTTTCGTTCAATGGTTTTGTATCCTGCCAGGCCGGTTATCACAACTGCTATTCCGAGCACTACATTTTTAGTAAGGCCCGGAGACATGTTTAATTTTTTCGGTCCTTCAATTAACAGCCATGCAATACATAATGCAAAACCAAGAGAGGAATGATAGATCAAACGTTCACCCATGGTAGCACCGATGTCGAATACGATATTACCAATC
>DASWXS010000101.1:0-4532 GCA_036405375.1 Bacteroidia bacterium | reverse complement strand
TTCTGAATGAATCAGAGCCTGGATAATTTGAACTCAGTCCGGCGGTTTAACATCATTTCTGAAGATGTGCAATTGCCGTCATCGCATTTAATGATAGGCATTTTGTCGCCGAAAGCGGTTGAGAAAATCCTTTTTTTATCGATCCCTTTCAAAAGCATATATTCAATGATCACTTTAGCCCTTGCTTTGGAAAGATCCATGTTGTGCTGGGGATTACCTGCATTATCGGCATGCGAAAGAATTTCTACTTTATACCCGGGGTCATCATTTAAAGCCTGGATCACAAGGTCGATTTTAGCGCGGGTAGAATCGTGCAAAATGGTTTCATTACTGTGAAACAGATAGTAACGGTAGAAGAACTTGTTTTTGAATTCCAATACAGCAATATTAGGATCAGTTTCTTCCTGTAGTTTCAGGATCTGCACATCCTTATTCAGGAATTTGTAAATAAATCCATTTACCACCTTATTGAATTCACCTATTATTTTTCCTTTTGGCGTTGCCAGGTAAACCATGTCATTTCCTTTGATTTCAGGGTATTTCGAAACACTAATCGATAGCTCGTTTTTAGGATAATTGTTCTTGATCGTGAAATTACCAACGCTATTTGTTACAACAGTTTGAATAGTATCGCCCGATTTATTGGTTACGTAAATCTTACGATGCGCAAGCGGTACAAAGGTTTTGTAACCTACCATCACTTTCCCGGAAATTACATTGGTCGGGTTTTCAATGGAGTTTTTGCTTAACCAGGCCTCTATGTTTTCGTAAGTAGGATCAACCATGATAATGGTGCCGGTTTCATCTACCAGCATAGAAAAGGGAGTTTTGTTAATCAGGTAATTTTTTAGATAAAGGTCCCAATACCCATCGAAAGAAATAAAATTTTGGTTCCTGGTGAATTGAAAACTTTCAAGCACTTTTTTCCAGTTGCTTAGGTTTTTTCCAACCGCTATGGTTACCAGTTCAAAATCGGATCCTTTTTTAAAGTGTTGTTTCCCGTATTTATTATAAACCGAATATGCATTAACGAGTCCTGAATTAGCTGAATCTGCATTTGAATCCCAGATTTGTACTAAAACGATTTTATGCATTTTAGTGAATGTGCAGGAGTGAAAAGTAGTTTCGCTGTTATTTAAAAAGAAAGGAGTTGCTTTTGTTCCCGACTTAAAATTTGTAACGTTTTGCGCTTTTATAAAAAAGCTCAACATCACAAGAAAAACTACTAACAGACGGCTGAACATAATAAGGGATAATTAACGCGGTAAAGGTAGCAATCCTTTTTGGGAAACCTATAATTGAGGCAAAACCAGTTCCAGTTTTATTCCCCTGGAGCCTTTGATAAGTATGGTTTTTTCCTTAACTTTTTCATTCGACAGATAATTTGCAGCATCTGTCGAAGTTATGTAACTATGATCTTTGGTTACGCTGCTAAAAATGGGGCCAACCAAAATAAAATTATCCAGCTTTTTATCGTGCAGCAACTGAACAATCTGTTCATGCTCCTTAACAGCATCTTCACCAAGCTCAAGCATATCGCCCAGGATCAGCATTTTGTTGTCGGCATGTATGTTTGCGAAATTTTCGATGGCAGCACGCATGCTTGAAGGATTTGCGTTGTAATAATCGAGAATCAGTTTGTTATTCGCAGTAACTTCCAATTGCGACCGGTTATTGGTTGGCTGGTAGTTTGCCAAAGCCTCATTAATGTCTGCTTCATCTATTTTAAAATAATTGCCAATACATGCAGCACAAAGAAGATTATAATAGTTGTAGACGCCGACAATATGTGTTTTTATAAAAGGACTTTTAGCCAGTTCAGTGGCTGTATACCTTGTTTTCCATGCAAATTCAACCTGCTCCGCCGAACTATTGATCTTTCCTACCACATCATACAGTTTTTTTGTTCCGTACGTAACTTTATCATTAGCCGAGCTTAGTTCCTGCAATACATCATCATCGCCATGAAGAAAGATCTTTCCTTTTTTTTCTGCAATGTATTTGTATAATTCGCTTTTCCCTTTTTTTACTCCTTCAATACCTCCAAATCCTTCCAGGTGCGCTTTCCCGATATTGGTGATCACTCCATAATCGGGTTCTGCAATCCTGCAAAGCATGTTGATTTCACCCTGGTGATTGGCACCCATCTCTATAATAGCGAATTCATGTTCTTTGGTAACTTTCAAAAGTGTAAGTGGAACACCAATGTGATTGTTGAGATTGCCTTCCGTTGCCAGGGTTATAAATTTTTTCGAAAGTACTGCCTTGATCAACTCTTTACTTGTGGTTTTTCCGTTACTCCCGGTTATACCTAAAAAAGGAATAGAAAATGTTTTCCGGTGATAGTTTGCCAGGTCCTGCAAAGTCCTTAAAACATCATCAACTAAAATGGTATTATTTATATTACTATATGCTGCATCGTCAATTATAGCGTAGCTGCAGCCTTCCTGTATTGCTTTTTCCGCCAGTTCGTTCGCATTGAAATGGGGTCCCCTGAGCGCAAAAAATATGGCTCCCTTTTCAAGTTTGCGTGTATCGGTACATATTTTTTGCTCAGCCTTAATAAAGTGGCCGTGGATTTCGGAAATACTTAAGCTCATACTGTTAAACTTATTACAAATATGCAAATTTGTAATCCACTTTTTGCCATACGATAGATTATTTTATACATTTGCCATGTTCATGTCGAAAAAGATACGTTCCATATTGAGCTTTTTACTTTTAGCAGTTGTTTTATTCACAGCATTGCCTAAAGTATATTTGCACAAGCTGATGGGGCATACGCACATCAACGAGCTGAATTTTTCAAACGACGGAAGCACGCAGTTCTCATCTGATAATAACACTCAGAATTGTGAACTGGAAAAATTTGAAACCCCGGTTTACTTTACCATATTCAAATTTATACTTAACTGCACACCATTCAGGCATAATGCAGAAAGTGTTTCGGATAATTATATCGAGCGGTCTGTTGACACTCAAAAAATCTCACAACCTTCACTTCGTGGTCCGCCCACTGTATAACACCTGCTTTAATTCAATCAGTGTTAAACAAATTTAATCCGTGAAGTTTTTATTTATAGTACTGGTACGTTTTTACCAGAAAGCCATATCACCACATTTGCCGGCATCCTGTAGGTTTCAACCTACCTGCTCGCAATATACAATTGAAGCGCTTCAAAAATATGGAGCCTTAAAAGGAGGCTGGCTTGGACTGAAAAGGTTTATGAAATGCCATCCCTGGGGACCACATGGCTATGATCCGGTACCATAAATAAAACTTCGCCTATGCGAAGTGAAAAAAATAATTTTATACATATTTATAATTTTCAATTTTACCGTTGGAATCGCACAGGAATGCAATTATTCCTTATCGGGCAAAATTACTGACATGGATAACGGTGAACCACTGGAGTTCACTGTTATTTCGGTGCAGGAACTCAATTTCAGTACCAATACCAACGAAGAGGGAGAATTTCAGATCGGAAATCTTTGCCCTGGTGATTATACGCTGCGTATCATTCATGTTGGATGTACAGATACAACACTAAAAATTAATGTTGTAAAAAACATACACATCAATGTGAAGCTGCCTCATAGTTACCATGAGCTGGCAGATGTTGAAATTGTGGAGCGTGCAAATTATAAGCCAACGCAAACACTCGACAATATTAAGCAGGAAGACATTGACCGGGCGAAAGGCAAAACCCTGGCAGATGCACTGAAAGGAAGTTCGGGTGTTACATCATTGAATACCGGTGCTACTATTTCAAAGCCAATGATACACGGAATGCAGGGATACCGTATTCTCATTCTCAACAATGGTATCAGGCAGGAAGGCCAGCAATGGGGTAATGAGCATGCACCGGAAATTGATCCGTTCATTGCAAAAAACATTAGTGTGGTAAAAGGAGCCGCAAGCGTACGTTATGGAAGTGATGCAATTGCAGGTGCTATTTTGCTGGAACCCGACGAGCTTCCGGATACTGCTTCTGTTACGGGTGAAGTGAACCTGGTTGGTTTTTCAAATGGCAGGGCAGGAGTTGCTTCCGGGATCTTCCAGGGGAATTTTGATAAGATCAAAGGGTTTGCATGGCGTGTACAGGGAACAATAAAAAAATCAGGCGATTTGAAAACACCGGATTATTACCTGAAGAACACAGGTGTGGAGGAGCAGAATTTTTCATATACCCTGGGTTATCACCGTAAGAAATTCGGAGCCGAGATTTTTTATTCGCAATTCAACACAAAGATCGCGGTATTCAGCAGTTCACATATAGGAAATCTCAGCGATCTGTATGCCGCTTTTGCAAGCGCTAAGCCACAGGATAGTCTGGCTCAATTCTCATATACTATCAGCAGGCCGTACCAGCAAATTGCTCACGAGTTGGTAAAAGCAAAAATACACATTCACACAGGTTTGCGTTCACGTTTTTATATTACCGGAGCTTATCAGTACAACCTCCGCCAGGAATTTGACAAGCACAAACCAAAAAACGCGCTTAATTACGATTCTACAAAAGCAGATCTGG
>DASWXS010000100.1:0-11516 GCA_036405375.1 Bacteroidia bacterium | reverse complement strand
AAGCTTCAAAATTATACCTGACGGCAATTAAATATGCTGAAAAGAGACAGGAAACTGAACTTATAGAATTGTATAAATCTTATGCGTATGAATGTTATCTGACTAATCAAATTACCGAAGCTATTCTATATCAAACCAGCGTATTTGAATTGAACAGATTGCAAAATGATATGGAAGAAATTGCGGGTGATCTTCTGTTTTTATCCAGGCTATGGAGGCTTGAAGGGAATTCTGTAAAGACAGAAAAATGTGCGATACAAGCCATTGAAATAATGAAAAATCTACCTGCCTCAAAGGTTAAAGGAATGGCATTCAGCAACATTTCTGAGATTAAAATGTATGCTGCCAACACGATCGAATGTATTGAATGGGGAGAAAAAGCATTGGCTATCGGTCAACAGATCAATGATAATGCAATTATCAGTCACGCTTTAAATAATATGGGATCAGCTTTATGGAGGCAAACAAAAGATATCGCCAGAGGGGAACAACTTCTATACAAAAGCTTATCGATAGCATGCGAACATAACTTGGAAGAAGATGTAAACAGGGCCCAAATCAATATTGTATTTAGTTTAATAATAGTAAAACAATACAACAAGGCCCGGAGCCTGCTTACTGAAAACAACCTGTATTGCGAACAAAGAAATCTAAACACTTCAAGACCTTTTACATCATATTTAGAAGCCAGGATATTATTCGAAACAGGTAATTGGAGCGAAGCAAATTCAATAGTCGATAATCTTATAAAATATCAGGTTCATCCGGAAGCAGTAAGAATCGGAGCACTTACAATATCTGCGGTTCTCAAATTACGAAAAGGGGATCCTGAAGCAGAGAATTGCCTTGTTACAGTTAAAGAAATGGCATTCAAAACAAAAGAATACCAATTAATTATGCCCGTTATTACGGCTATCCTTGAATACGAATGGCTCTCCGGGAAAACACTACTTTCAGCCAAAGAATTAGAAACCTGTTTTAACCTGATTGCATGTACAGATTGTGGTACTGCCAATAGTGAATTTGCATTTTGGTTTTATAAATCCAGAAAAACAAGGCTGGAAATGAAAGAGCTATATACTCCCTATAAATATATTGTCGAAAGCAAGATCACAAATGCAGTTGTTTACTGGGATGAACTGGGCTGCCCCTATGAAAAAGCTATTACATTATTAGAAGGGGATGAAGAAAATAAAAAAATGGGATTGATGGAACTACAAAAGTTGGGAGCAATCGTCATCTTTGAAAAGGCAAAAAAGATATTACGGGCTGCAGGTATAAGGAAAATTCCAAGAGGCAAAAGGGCTAGTACAATAAACAACCCTGCTCATCTTACTAATAGAGAGATTGAAGTTCTGGGATTGTTACAAACAGGGGAGCAAAATAAAGAGATCGCTTCATCCTTATTCATATCAGCTAAAACAGTTGATCACCACATTTCTTCAATCTTATTAAAGCTGGACGTTAACTCACGAAACAAAGCTGTAGCCGAAGCGGTTAAACTTGGCATTATAAAACAGGTCAATTAGTTAAATATACAAGAGGTGCAAGGCCATCCAGCTTGCATACCAAACAGCTCTGAATATTCAAAACCAACACTTTCTTATTACTATAACTTCATTCTTACTAAAATGAAAGCTAACGTAATGAGTGAAGACCTTCGGAATTCTATCGGAAATTAAATTCCAGATATTTAAGTTTTGCACTGATACCAAATGTATCTAAATGATTGGAATTACCAACATTCTCCAGTATATATATAAACCCTACTTTTAATACTGAAGTGTCATTATCAGGCACTTCTTTTTCGATGCTGATGGGATTGAATTTAGAAGGCACATCTTTGACACGCATTGCCGGCAATGTGGAATCCCAGAGAATACGGTTTTGCCTGTTTGACATGTGCAGCGTGAATGTAACCATGCTGCTATCTGATCCTAAAACAGACTGGTCGCCGTAAAGAATATACCGCACTTTTCTATTTGCCTGCGTTTTAGCAGATATGTAGCCGGACTGATCATTATAGCAAACCTGCTTCTTACATGCTACCATGCATTGGAATACTATTGCAACAACTCCTATCCGGAAAATCACCCGATTTCTCATCAGCCTATTTTTTTAATGAATGACACACTTATCACAAACAATCCGCACGAAATACCTAACGCTACCATCAATTACGTAACGTAAGGCTAAACGTTACCATATAATACACATTAAAATATGGAACCTGATCGCTTATACTCTTATTGCAAAAAGAAGAACTTTTTCAGTGAAAGAAATAGGGAATTTACCCTATTTTACAAGTTCCTGAAGACACACCCCTTAAAAAGAATCTTGGAAGAAAAAATAAAAGGGCTGAAAATAGTACCTTGTAAAGCCTGCTGACTGGCTATTTGCAACTGTTGTGCCAGTATCCTGTTTCTCCCTAATCATATTCTCCGTAGTGCTTTTTTAATCTTCGTTCGAACATCACGGGTAATATTTATTGCAAAATCAAAGGTTTGTAAACAATTCCTCAGCATGCCCTCGCTCGGCAGTTCTTAGTTGCTGACCAATATAATCTGCTGTAAACACCAATGCCGGTCAGGCAACCGGCATTGGTAAATTAGTGGAGATAAGGGGATTCGTTTCGAATCCCTTGTTCCATTACTGATATCCTCTATTTGTCATTACTGATTCAATACTTCCTATGTTTCACTAAAGCGATGCTTACCTTTTGTATCAGAAATTACTGCTTTGTATACGGTTCAAGCGCAACCAACTCACCCCGCGTTTTTGGCCCACCAGTAAATGCCCCACCATCAGTAACCACATAAAGCGTATTCCGGTCCTGGGCTGTCTTCCCAAATACAGCATCCGTAGCACCAACTATATGTTGCTCCTGTTGGGCAATAATCGACCGATTGCCATCAGACGAGATATGCACAAGCGTGTTATAAGGATGGGTAGTGATAAAAAGTGAACCGTCCTGGCCGATAGCGAAATCGTCACCCGGTATGCCGGATGCTATAATGGAACCAGGACCAAAATTGTTATGATCATCCATCAAATACCTGAGAACTGTGACTCGATCTGATACCGTCACCAGCATTTCGCGGCCCTTGAAATGTAATCCATTGGCTCCGGGAGCAAGTGATATAAATGGTCGGGCCCGAAGAGCAGGGTCACGAAACGCCACAGCTACTTTCCCACTTTCAGGATCTATTCTCCATGTAAGTCCGAGATTGCTATCGGGTGAATAAAGCATGCCATCAGGTCCGAAATCTATACCATTGAGCCAGGAACCGTTCGGAAGCTGCGCAAGTTGCGTAGCATTCCCACTGGTGTCGATATGCCAGATAAAAGAAGTAGCACCATGACTGGTCAGATAAACAGAGTTATCCGATGCTACTACCGGCACACCTGCGGTAAGTCCTTCAGGTGTCTTAAAAACTACCTGTTCGGTACCATCAGACTTGCGGGCAATTAATTCGCCATGTGCATTATGATAATAATCACCTCTCGAAAAATCTATTCCACGGTTGCCAGACAAATAAAGAGTCCCGTCTTCTCCCGCAGCAATTCCTTCAAACCATAGACCTTCATCATACGTTTTGATAACCCGCCACGGAACTGGCTTGAATGACAATACATCCGCCTTAGGCAAAGCCATCACCTTAAGTCCTAAAGGCTGCACAATGGCCAACAACACAGATGTGATAGGCAATAGTAATGCCAAAAACCAGGTACGGACAACGTTTACATGTGCTGCGTTCAGCACTAACGGAATTGATGTAACAAAAGCAATACAGGCAGCAAAGAAAGACAGGAAAGGAACGGCAATTCCGGCAATTGTTGCGATAAATGCTATCCAATGTCCCGTTGCCTGTGCAATCCGTTTCAGGCCTGAACGGGAAAATAGGGATACCAACGACTCAAGCGGTTTTGGGCGGAAACTGGCAATGGTTGCGGCAAGCACTGAAGAGAGGCTAACCAGTAGCTGAAATGAGAGGATAGTAAGTTTCATAACTGAACCCTCCTTTCAGTCATACCGACTATCTGATTATGTTTAGATAACCCGTGGATGCTAGCACTGTCAGCCTTTTGGTATCTTACTGAAATGATTTGCATAATTCATATTTTATTTATGCAAAGCTAGCAGCCGGTATATCGGAATTTCTTATCAAATGATAAGAATTCGCCAGCGTATACCCGATAAAAATTCAGGAATCGGCTTTATGCGAAGAGGCTGTTGAAGTAAGTATCTTTTTTCGAATACGTGAAAGCGATACAGGCGTAATACCAATAAACTGTGCAATATATTGTACAGGAATACGATTGACAATGTCGTTACCCGATTCCAGAAGATCCCGGTATCTTTCTTCTGCTGTTTTTATTACAAACGATTTTAAACGGTCTTCAAAAAGTATATTAAACCTTTCCGACAATAACCTCCCGAATCTTTCGATCTTACAGGACAACAAGGGAATCTTTAACATAGCCTGCATGTTTTTCCTCGAAATAGTAACAAAATAGCTATCCTCTAATGTTTTGATATTGTACAAACAAGGCTCTTCAGTAAGATAACTCTTAATAGCAGTCACAAAATTATTCTCGAAACTGAAATACCCGGTAATTTCTTTCCCTTTTACAATATTGCAATAACGCACAGCTCCCTTCATAATAAAACCGATCTCTCTACATGTTTTACCCTCTTCTGCAAAACAATCATTCTTTTTAATTCTTTTGATTTTCAAAAAATCTATAAACACATCCCATTCGTCATCATTCAGATCAATCAGATTTTTGATTTTTTCCCTGAATATGGGTAACATGAGGGCTCTGTCCATTTCCTTCGCTTTTAATTAAAATGAAATAAAGTTCAATTAATCATACAAAAAAGACCCTGATTTGTTGTAATCCACTATTTATTAAATAGCGGAAACATGTTTAAAAGTATTCTTGGAGTATTTTCAATCTATTACCCCTTTTACTCAAATGGCAATAAAAGTAGATATTCCATACAAACTCTCCTATCGCCACTGTTGGTCGCCCGGCCAATAATATTGGCATAAAACAAAAATGCCGGTCAGGCAACCGGCATTGGTAAATCAGTATAGATAAGGGGATTAGTTGTGAACACCTTATTTCCTTTCTATTGATTAACGTGTTGTGCTATTAACAATCAAACATCCGGTAATTCGAAAACCATTGTCGCTCGCGGCCGCTGGGCCCCGTCCCTGTTACCGGGCTGCTTTTTCTTCTGCCAAAATGTGCTTCGCATCATTTTGTCTGCCTTCGCCTTCGCTCGGCACCGAACAAAAAGAGGCCCGTCCACAGGGACTGATTAGAAAATTTTTCATCGAATACCCTGATGTGGCAGTTTTTATTCTGCTGATCAAACAAATTTTGAATTATCAAATAGCACAAGACGTTATTAATTATATATCTCTTAAAATTAGCTAATAGCGAATCAACTTTAGCCTGTTTACCTGCAAAGTCTGGAAACGCCATTGCCGGTCAGGATGGTCTGTGAATCCGGTTTTACAAGTTTATCGGGCAACAGATGGATAAACACAGCAGTCTGACAAATGGCATTATTGGTTACCCGCTGAACATAAGTCATCTTCGATCCGTATCTGTTTACGCAGGATATACCTGAAATAAAAAGCAACAACGAATGCCGCGGGAATACTGATGGATATCCAGGTGGCAAAATCTTTTGAGATACCCTGGAAGTTTTTGTAAAACCGGAGATAAGCGCCCAGGCCGATCAAAATGCCAGCAACAGCCGCCAGTAAATAACCAAGTATACATTGCCATATCCATTTTGCGGGAGATGTAACAAAAGGTCTCAGTTGCAGTGCGTTGATGATGCTGATAGAGAGAAACATAAAAAGAATATCGAACGGCACGAACAAGGTATAGTAACCCAGCCAGAACACCCATGGCGTAAAAAAAAGAAATGGCCAGATATCTGACAGGGTTTTCTTTTTCCCGATTATTTCAAATGTTTTGTTCCTCGAAACTGCAAGAAAAAAAACAAAAACAAATATGGAAATGGTATGCATGATAAACTGGGGCGTCGTCAATAGTTTATCATGATCACCGGTAAACCCGTGTGCGATCAGCGGGTGCAAAAAGCCTAATAATCCCGGGTAAACAACCAGGTTGACGGTTACCCATTTTTTTAAAAACATACTTTTAGTCGTGCTCACTTTATTTGTAATTTAGTATGCAAAAAGAAATCATTTTGCATACGGGAAAAGGCATCTTTTATTCTTAAAATGATATATTTTGTGCCATGGGTTTACAAGGAACTGTTATACGCACCATCTTTCAAACTGCTACTTCATTCGGGGCGGCATTTGATGAACTTTGCAGGGTGTCGCATATCAATCCTGATGAAGTGGGCGACTCAGAGAAAATGGTTGAATGGGAAAAAGCGGCGTTGATATGGGTACCACTTTTAAAGCTCACCGGCGATCCCTTAATCGGATTGCATATTGGTATTGGCACACCAAAAATACTTCATGGCATGGTTGGTTTTTTGATCCAGAGTTGTAAAGATCTTAACCAGGCATTGCAAATGTTAAGCAGGTATGGCCACATGGTATCGCCGATGGTTTCATATAAATACACAATCAATGATGTGGCCGTTCTTGAAATAGAACAGAATAAAATGTGGCTGCTAAAGCATCCTGAACCGGCAAGGCAGGCTAACGATTTTCTTTTTGCATCAACCCTCAACACATCCGCAGCGCTTACAGGTAAACGCATCGTTCCTTTAAGGATAGAACTGGCCTTCCCAAAACGGGAAATTTCAGAATATCAAAACTTTTTTGGCTGTGACATACTCTTTAACCAGGAGGTGAACCGGATTGTTTTGGATAAAAAAGATATAACCATACCCATACTCACCAGCGATCAATCTATGTTTGAGCGGTTCAACGCAATGGTAGCTGAAAAGCAGGCGCTGCTGGCAACCAACACAACCTCGGAAAATTTGAAACAGGTATTGTTTATGCAGTTCAGGGGGAGGATACCTTCGATTAATGAAGCTGCATCAGCATTGGACATGACACCCCGCAGCCTGCAACGAAAACTGATGCAGGAGCGTACTACCTTCCGCGATATTGCCGGGGAAATCAGAAAAGACATTGCTTTTCAATTAATGCAAAACCCCACCATCAAAATATCGGAAGTTTCAGATATCCTTGGATACTCTGACCCAACCGCATTCAGAAAAGCCTTTAAATCGTGGACGAACCTGGCACCGCGTGAGGTTAAAAAGGCGGGAGTATATAATTACGACCAGCTTTAAATGTAAACCATGTGGCATTTAATCCTGATCTGGTTGGGCAGACGGAACACAGGAAATAGGATTGCGCAACTTGCCTTAGAAACAATTTTTTATTTTCAGAGAAGTTGATGCTCCTCACAAACTGTAAGCTGTAGCCGTATAAGACATTGCCTGTACTCCCGTATTGACTTAACGCAACGAAGTATAGTAAAAGGGGACGGTTTGTACAATCCGATTTCGTTGATCACTTCAGCACGATTTTGATGAACCACCTTTATCCGACTCCAGCAGAAGAACGAACACAAATAGATTCTTTATATTTAGTATATGCTTTTACACCCTTCAAACAACAACAACATGAAAAAGTTATTGGCCGGAGCAGTGGCGCTGCTCTTTTTCGGAATTTCGATAGCGGTTATTCAATCCGGTTGTTCAAAGACGGTTGCCCAGGAATCGCCTGTTGTCAGACAGCTAAATAAACTCATTTTTACAGCCGGTAACCGTAAATTCTACAGCTGTAATTATGATGGCTCTAATATTTCAGAATTCAAGTTTACATTGCCTAGTAACTACCAGATACAGCTGAATATACCAAGCTTTACTTTTATCATGTCGCCGGATGGCCAGAAATTATTTTTCACAGCCGGAGATACGAACGCCGGCGGTACCACTGTGATCTGTTCAACAAACGCTTCCGGTACGGGTTTTACAGCGGTTGTTCCATCGAGTGCTCAAATATCCAACCCGATCGTTCTGGGGGCGTATTAGACAAATCAATAACGCCTGCAAACCTATAAGGTTGATGCTCCTTTTAATATAAAAAAAAGGAAACGCTTTCACGTTTCCTTTAATTGTGGAGTCGAGGGGATTGAAATTGAACCCTTGATGCCGCTGCTACTTTTCATTATCAACAATTCAAAATGTTATTAGTCACCAAATTAACGGCTCTCTACTTAATCACTACAACCACTACAAAAAGGGTTCGACTATCCATAAAGATTTGTTAAGGGAAAGGCAAACAAATCGGTGGCAAACGATCAGGCCAATTTCAATTCAACGTATAACTCAAAACCCTGTCCGGGTGAAGAACGGATTATGGTTTCACCCTTAAAAAGAGAGGCTCTTGTTTTGATATTCATCAGCCCGATTCCTGATGTTTTTTTTGACAGGTCAACACCTACTCCATTATCCTGCATGATCAGTGAAAGTTTTGCATGGTTCTGGAAAATTTTCAGCGATACTAAAGAGGCTTTTGAATATTTAAGGACATTGCTGAACTGTTCCTGGATAATCCGGTAAACCGTCAGCTTAAGTTTTTCGGAAAGCTTTTCCTCATCCAAACTGGTAGATTCCAAACTGATTTTTATTCCGCTGGTACTTTCTATGTTAAGTATCATTTTTTCGATCGCCTCCTTCATGGTTGTTTCTTCCATAAACGGGGTAATCATAGAATGAGATAAATTTCTAATCTCCGCAATGGCAGACATAATTGTCTTCGTTCCTTGTTGGAGGTAAGAATAACCGGACGCTGAAATGTCTTTTTCTTTGATCATAGAAAGAAACATCTGGCTTCCGACCAGGATCTGTTGAATATTATCGTGCAATTCGCGGCCAATTTCCTGGCGTTCATTTTCTTCAGCTGTTATAACAGCATTGGTAATCTCCAATTGCTTTTCCATCCTCTCTCTTTCGAGCTGGTTTTCTAATAATTTCCTTTCAGTGATATCGGTTAATGCAAGCACCAGTCCAAAAATACCAGTACCCTCTTTCGGAATAGGAAATAGTCTCAGATGATACCAAAAGGAAGACCCATCTTTCAGTACATAATTGGTTTCATAGCTGATTTGTTCTCCTTTGACGGCTCGCTGCACCCTGTCTATAAAAACATGTCTGTCAGCCGTAAGAAAATCATGAATATTATCTCCTGTTTTCAGCTTCCAATCAAAAGCCTTTCGTACTAAATCTGCCGCCCGATTGTTAAAAATAAGAACTGACAAATCGCCTTCCAATAATACGTAAGCAGTATCCGTAGCATCAAATACAGTGAGAAGTTTGGCTTCTGTTGTCAGCAGCGAATACTGGGTGGTTTTGTGTTGTTCAATCTCGCGTTGCAATTTTGCATTGGTAACGGTAAGTTCTTTCGTACGTTCTGCTACTTTACCTTCCAACTCCTTTTTCTCCGTGGCCAGCTGTGATTTTGTTTGTTTAATGGCTGGCACTTCGACAATCTCCCAATTGCCTTTTCTTTTTGCCACGGCTATATCGTGTACCTGCGATACATCAAATACTGCCTGCGCATCACATTTGGCAAGCGGGTAGGTACAAAGTACAATCATGCGCTGACCTTTCAGACTGTTATTCAGGCTCCGTTCATAATCTAAAAAATTCTTCCAGATATCCCGTTCCAGCCATGCTTCATTACCGCTTACGCGCATTCCATCAAATCCGTTATGCAATGACTCAGTGAGTTTTTGATACCATCCATTGATAACAATGTCTGGTACGAATGTTTTATCTTTTAAATACCAATCTGTATGGGAAAGGATGCTAACCTGTTCCTTTTTTTCATACTTATCAAAATCAGCAATTTCATTTCGCAATGCCTGGTATGCGGCGTCAACCGTAATAGGATCGGCGGTAATCCAGAGGCAAAACTCATTATTCATCAGTCCGGCCTTGAAATAGGGAACAAGTATTTCCAGCAGGTCTTCTTTGGAGTCAAAAAAATTACAAAAATGAGAACCCCATTGTAGTTCCCCAATAACGTCCATTCCAGAATTTCTAGGATCAGTTTGAGTGCTCTGACCGGCTGAATCGTTGGGCATAAAGGGCGTATTTCTTTAAATCTACTCTTTCTTTCGCTGCCCGGGATCATTTAATTTACCAGGCCGATCAATCTATTATCAGGAGCCATTCTAAATAAAAAAAGGAAATGCATTACGCATTTCCTTAATCTGTGGAGATGAGGGGACCACTATCGAACACCTTTTACCTTTTTTAGCTTTTATACGTGACCTAAAAGTTGCTTAATTATACTTATTTGGAAATTGATTTTCAATCATTTAGTTACAAAAATGTCATTAGAGGTAACATTTCTTCGCTAAAACTGTTTTACAGTAAACCCCACTGGCTAACTCTAAAAAGACTTCTAAATCCGGAGGCCAGCAAAAATCTATTGAACACTTAACAGAGGCTGAAAAATATAAAGCTGTAATAGCTCATATTGCAAAGATGGTTGTCAATGTAACTTTAAGTGAATTCGAAGAAGAGAAAATTAATAGAATTCATTTAAACAAATCTACTATGGCAAAAGACTCTGAAAAGATGATCGTAACGCTCGATCAGGCGCTTGATAACATTGAATTTATCCTCGAGGAGTCAACTATTGCAATGGAGTTAGCCCAAAGACATGAGCAAAGTAATGTGCAACAGTTTTGTTTCTGCATGCTTCATCGTTTAAATACTGCTATTCAAGGAATTAAATCCGTATTTGGAAAATATTTTGGTGACCATCGCCGATATGATTTCACAATCGGTATAACACTGCGGGCTATATTGCTAGATTATATCATAGTTCTGAATGCAGTAGAGATATACGCGAAAAATGAACATAGCCCAGCAGTTGCAAAAGAGAAATTAGAAGAGTTTGCAATAATCGCCCTTAGTGATGCCGCGCGGCATACGCTAAAGTATTTTAAAACAAATCAACAATACATCCCAAAAGAATCCTTAGCTGAAATGTATAGCTCGCTAGTAAAATCAAATCCAAACTGTTTCAAACCATATGCTAACGATGGGTCAGAACCTCAGCTGATTAATTCGACTCCACTCAAAATATCTGATTTGATTCATCGAATCAGAGAGTCAACTCATATCAATCGAAAATTTAGCGAAATCAATGCCTACATTTATTATTCAAAATATGACCATTTCGGTCAGATGTATTATCATTTAAGCAAGAGGCAGTTACCGGAAGAATTTGAAAACATGGCTGATGCCATAGCACATCTACCAGTAGCTGTTGCTTGCAATGTTGCATTATTAAGTATATACCATCCCGAGGATAAAGATTTGGAGAAACAAGCTACTCGCGTTGGAATCTATTCTCAAAAAGTGGAAGAAAGACGTAAATGAATTAACCACTAACACAACCGTACAAAGTATTGCATCAATAAATATTATTTTCTACGCCTTGTAAAGATTTTTTCTTCTGATGCTCTTTCCCTCTTAC
>DASWXS010000099.1:0-3350 GCA_036405375.1 Bacteroidia bacterium | reverse complement strand
GGTCGCAATCTGTTTTTTTCTAGCGAATTTCTTTTTATCTTGTTCTCTGCAAAACTACTCTATGATGCGTGAACTGATACGAACTGTTAGTATATTATTATTTTTTTGTTTCCCGTTTATTGTATTTTCTCAGGAAGATGGTGTTGTTAAAGGCACCGTTTCCGATAAAGCTACCGGCGAGTTATTGCCGGGTGTTACCGTTGCTGTTGCCTATGATAAAGGTACTCTTACTGATATAGATGGAAATTTCAGTATGCTACTGGCAGGAGGCGAATATGAACTGGACATTAATTTATTGGGCTACAAAAACACAAAACAAAAAATAAGTATTTCTCCGGGCATTACCACAGAGGTAAAGATTGCCCTTGAGGCCGAAAACAAGATACTCGACGAAGTGGTGATAAGCGCCGGGAAGTTCGAACAGAAACTGACCGATGTTACCG
Source organism: Bacteroidia bacterium (assembly GCA_036405375.1). Classification (GTDB taxonomy): domain Bacteria; phylum Bacteroidota; class Bacteroidia; order B-17B0; family Aurantibacillaceae; genus JADJDM01. The sequence continues at coordinate 2,907 of DASWXS010000099.1, read as the reverse complement.
TTTCCATGGAAGTGATAAAACCGTCCCTGATCCAGAACAAAAATGCCGTACAGCTCGACCAGATCATGAACCAGGTGCCAAGTGTCAACATCAGCGATTCGCAGGTAAGTATTCGTTCGGGTAGCGGATTCAGTTATGGCGCAGGAAGTCGTGTATTGATGATGGTAGATGAAATGCCTATGATCAGTGCCGATGCTGCTGACATTAAATGGAATTTTCTTCCCATTGAAAACATCGAACAGGTAGAGGTTATCAAAGGTGCCTCTTCCGCCCTGTTCGGTTCTTCCGCTCTGAATGGCGTGATCAACTTTCGCACAGCATATCCTAAAGATAAACCGCAGACAGCCTTCACTACTTTTTATGGAGTGTATGATAATCCACGGGCAAATCAATACAGCTATTATAAAAACAGTAAAAAGCCCGAATACAAAGGCACCAACTTTTTCCATTCACAAAAAATCGGTCAGCTCGATTTTGTTTTAGGTGGGCAACTATACGATACCGATGGTTTCAGGCAATACGAAACAGAAACACGTGGCCGCGCCAATATGAATCTGCGTTACAATTTCCTTAAAGTGAAAGGCCTGTCGATTGGTGTAAATACTAATTACATGGCTACACGTGGTGGCTTGTTCTTTTTATGGGCCGGAGCCGACTCTGCATATATACCACAGTATTCTGCTGATTCTCCTACCCGCTCTATCCAGGTTTATGACAACAGGCGTTTCAGCATTGATCCCTTCATTGTATACAATACCGAAAAAACAGGACGCATCTCCTTACGCACCCGTTACTTCCATACGCAAAACACGAACAATAAAAACCAGGAGTCAACTTCTAATTTGTTTTACAGCGATCTGCAATGGCAAAAACGATTTGCAAAGAATCTTACCATCAGCGCAGGTTATGTGCAAATGCGCCAGGAAGTATTTTCCGATTCGTTGTACGGAAGGCATAATGGTATTAACCATGCAGGCTATGCACAGATCGATAAGAAGATTAAAAAGCTGACGCTATCTCTTGGATTGAGAGGTGAATATTTTAAAGTAGATACCTCCAAAACAAAAGGAACTTTGTTCAACGATAAAGTTACAGGCTTGCCATTTCAACCGGTAATGCGCGCCGGTGCCAATTACCAGTTGTTTGAATACACATTTATCCGTTCTTCATTCGGGCAGGGCTATCGTTTCCCATCGATCGCCGAAAAATACATCAGCACATTTGTAAGTTCATTGAATTTGTATCCCAACAATCAGCTTCAACCCGAAAAAGGATGGAGCGCTGAAATCGGTGTTAAACAAGGTTTCAAAATTGGAGGTTTCAAAGGTTTTGTAGATGCGGCCTATTACTGGACAGAATACCGGAACATGATGGACTTTGTATATACACGTATGCTTTCCGATTCGCTGATCAAAGAAGGTTACTACACATTGCCTGAGATTGTTGCCAACAGCGGTTTTCAATCGCAAAACATAGGTAAGGCAAAAATTACCGGCTGGGATTTTTCCGTTACCGGAACCGGTAAGATTGGCAAAGTGGAGATGACCATACTTGCAGGTTATACTTACAGCAATCCTATCAATCCTGATTATGATCCTGCCAAAGACACAACCGGTTCGTTTGTAGGAAGCAACCTGCTTAAATACAGAAGCCAGCACATGTTTAAAAACGATATTCAGTTAGACTGGAAAGGTTTCTCGGTTGGTTTCAGCTCACGTTTCACCAGCGCTATGGAAAACATCGACAAACGTTTTGAAGAACCTATCATTTACGATTTATTAGACCCAAAATATCCTGTGTTTTACAATAATCCTGCGTTTTATGTATTGCCTGGTTTAAAAGCATACCGCCAGAAACACAAACATGATGGGTGGATGCACGACATGCGGATCTCCTACCAGTTGAGCAAACACATAAAAATATCTTACCTGGTAAATAATTTCTTTAACCAGGAATTCATGTCGAGACCAGGTTACCTTGAGGCACCAAAAACAAGAGTGATCCAGTTTGTAATGAAGTTTTGAAATATTTGATTGTTTGGTTTGCATATAAACCTGCCTCTCTTTTTTTGCTATAATTTTCGTAAATTCGTTTACCTTAATTCTACAGATATGACAGCAACAGCAATAAAAAACAAGTTGACAACTACTTACCCTTACTTTCTGCAAAACAACAGGCTTTAGTTCTTGAAATGATCAAAAATTTTCTAAATGTTGATAAAGACCCCAAACGTATCAGTCGTAAGCAGTACAACAAAGAAATAAATGATGCTGTAACCCGGATTGAGAAAGGAAATTTTGTTTCTCACAAAGATGCACTTAAGGAATTATCGAAATGGTAAAACCCACTTCATTCAAAATTATTTGGGACAGAAAAGCACTTGATCATCAGGGCATTTGTTGTTTTTAGTTATCGCGTCACTTATCAAATCAAAACGGATCCAAAAGAAATTTGGATTTTAAGAATAAGGCATACAAGTAGAGAACCATTGGGGTATTAATTGGAGGCCGACCTTAAAATATTGCAATTAAATCTTTCATAATCAACTTACTTAACCGATTCAGGTATTATCTTTGTAAAAATTCATTTCGATGAGAATCGTATTCATTTTACTGTTATTTCCATTTGTTTTGGCAGCACAGAACAAACTGAGCTCGTACGTAAATCCATTCATTGGAACCGGCGGACATGGACATACATTTCCTGGAGCTACCGTTCCTTTTGGTATGGTGCAGTTGAGTCCAGATACACGTATCGACGGAAGCTGGGACGGATGTGGTGGTTACCACTACAACGATTCGGTGATCTACGGATTTTCGCACACTCATTTAAGCGGAACCGGTTGCAGCGATTTTGGCGATATTATGCTGATGCCTATGAAAGGTGACGCAAGTGTACAGAAAGAAA
>DASWXS010000098.1:0-1992 GCA_036405375.1 Bacteroidia bacterium | reverse complement strand
CCCTTGAACAGTTGCTGTATACACCTGATTCTGAACATCACTTATATAATCTCCATCTTCTAAAGTTATATCTTTACATCCTTCACACCAACCTGTTTGCGCTTTCGATTTTACCTGTTTTCCGTTTGGATCTATTAGGTTTATTGGATTTTGATAACAATAAATATAAGAATTTAAGTTTCCTGAATTATATACTCCCCCGTTATGTTGTCCATCAAAATATAATTGTTTTTCAAATATCGGGTTATAAATAGCAAGTGGATCTACATTTAACCATAAACTTGTCTTCATATCCAAATATCTAGCTCCATAATAGCTAAGATTCGTCTCACGATCCAGTTCTTTCCCATTAAACAAATAAGGCGAAGAAAATGAGCTACTATGTTCTTCAAACAAAATCTCACCGAAAGCAATATACTCCACATGCTGTGAAATAGCCCCATTTTTGTTGGTAATATACGATGTACTTCCCAAATGATCAGGATGAAAATAAAAAATATCATTTTCTGGCATTCCTGTTCCGGTAAACCCCTCACCTCCTTTTACAGTTGTCGGTTCTACAGGTGGACCAAACTGCACAGGCGGTCCCGGAACATCACCTGGCGCATTGAAAATTGGATTTCTTGGCCAACCTTCTGGTGGTTCCTGGTTTTCCTCAACTGGTTTTAAAACTTCACTTGGATACGGATCTCCTGTAAATTCTGGAGTTGCGTAAATACCTTGTTGTGTTGGTGGACCTGGTGGTAAACCTAAACTTCTGACATAGGTATCTAATGCTTTTTGCTGTTCGGCTGTGAACTTGCTGTAATTAACTCCTCCTGCTGTTATTTTTAAAGGCTGGGCAAAAGTTCCATTACCTAATTTACTAATAATTCTTCCTGCACCATCAAAATAATGTTTGGTAAATTTTCCTTTACTTATTACAAAATATGGAGAAACATAACCTGTATAATCATCCGTATGTACAATCGTTGCCGCTGTTTCACCATTTATGGCTACATTCTGAGAATCTCCTGAGCTTTTAATTACTCTTTCTCCTCCTGCATCGTACGTATACTGATGAATTCGTCCACTATCATTTATTCCCATTAAACGGTTTTCTTCGTCCCAAGTCATTTTTCGGAAGGACTTCTCTTCAGTGTAACTCGTTGGGTTTCCATTTCCATCATAAACGTAATCTCTTGCTTCTGTTTTTCCTATCTCGGTAATTTTGCTAGGAGCATAGGGATGTAGTGCATTATCATAGTTATATTCCAAAACATACCCTTTCTGTTCGTTATTTACTATATGTACCAAGTCTTTTTTGGTGATATTGTGCATTTTATTATAGCTCATATTCAGCTCGTAATTGGCTTTGGTAAACTCTCCCTGATAAGATGCTTTTGCCGATTTTAAACGATAGAAATCATCGTATTGGTATTCATGCGAAGACGTTCCTCCTAATGTATTGTTTACAATTGGTGAAGTGTTTTTTATACTTAAAACATTACCTACCAAATCATAACCGTACGCATTATTCATAACTTGTCTAGTACCGCTCTGGACTTGCAGCTGTTGTAATCTCCTCATGACAGGATCGTAGGTATAATTGGTCTCGGTATTATTGCCGTATTTTAAATACTTACGTTGTTCAAATTCGTCATAACTCAATTGTTTAATATAATCGTAAGTATGGCTTTCTTTTTTCCCCTGCATACTCTGTAGGTTTCCGGCCCGGTTATAGGTATATTCTACCACTTCTCCGTCAGGATAAGTCATTTTTTGGATACGATTCCATGTGTCGTATTCGTATTGCGAAATATAGGTTTGTATATCCGTTGGTGTAATACGAAGTGTTCTAATTTCTTTTTCAACTTCTCCTAATTTTCCATAGAAAAATTCCTGTCCCCCACTGGCATCCTGTACAAACCATAATCTGCCTCGGCGTGATGGCGTTCCGTCTACTTTCCCATAATTATATTGCACATTATTCTGCGGGTTTTTAGGATATTT
>DASWXS010000097.1:0-5069 GCA_036405375.1 Bacteroidia bacterium | reverse complement strand
ATCTGGATATATCCAAATGTATCGTAATGCATGCCGATGATATCCGAGCAATTGATAAATTCAGAAGCGATCATCGCATTTTCGGGCCCCATGGTGAAATTATCTCCAATCGGGAGGAACGCAAAATTGATCGATCTGTATTCACCTATCAGCTTCATATCATAGGTTAATGCAGTATCCCCGGCATAATAAAAATTTCCTTCAATGCTTTCCACCACAAATCCCATCGGGTTTCCCCCGTTGGAACCATCAGGAAGCATGCTCGAATGTTCTGCTTTTACACACTTCACGTTCCCGAAATCCAGTTTCACCTTTCCTCCTGTATTCATGGGATGAACATTATCTATCCCCTGTTTCTGTAACCACACAGAGATTTCCCAGTTACAGATCACTTTAGCTCCGGTACGTTTTGCTATAGAAACCGCATCTGCTATGTGATCTTCGTGACCGTGGGAGATCAGGATATAATCAGCCTTTACCTGTGTTGCATCAATATTTTTTGCCAGTTCATTTGGCGTGATAAACGGATCAAACAATAAATTCTTCCCGTTCACCTCTACCCCAAAACATGAATGTCCGTAATACGTAATCTGCATAATTTTAATCGTTTCCCGGGACCTGAAAAAAACTTTGCTTTTTACTGATCAGTTCCGGGGATAAAGGGTAAATTTACGGCATTTAGAGCGAATCTGAAGGAAAGATAGACACATAATTTCAGTAATTTTAAACAATAATTTTGTTAATACTATAATGAGCGCAATTACAATAATTTCGGGGACAAACAGGCCGGGAAGCAATACATTAAAAGTGGCGGAATTATGTAAAAAAATGCTGAAAGATCAGGGTCTTGAGGCCGAATTATTCTCACTGGAAAATGTGCCTCCTACCATGGCTTTTTCCGAATTATTTGGTAAAAGAAGTCCCGAATTTGAAGCAATTATCTCTAAATATGTTGAAAACAGCAGTAAGTTTTTGTTCATAACTCCCGAATACAATGGAAGTTACCCCGGGATTCTGAAAACTTTTCTTGAAGCTATTCACCCCCGTTTTTTTAACTTTAAGAAAGCAGGTTTAATTGGGGTTTCTGATGGCAGGGCCGGAAATTTAAGGGGAATTGAACAATTAACCCTTGTTTTACACTATCTCAAGATGACGGTTTTTTACAATAAATTGCCCGTTTCACAAGTTACCAAACACATCAACCCTGAAGGCCAGGTCATTACCGACGAAACCAGGATTGTACTCGAAAATTACCTGAAAGATTTTGTGGAGTTTTAGCTTTATCCATTTTAACACAGATACCACAGAGAAAGCCGGATTTACACAGTGTTTTTATTGATTATATCTGTGTAACTCTGAAAAACTTCTTGCACTCTGTGTTGAAATATTACTTACTCACCTGTACTTTAGCACGGTATTGTTTTCCGTTATTCGTCAAAAAGATATAATACATTCCTGAAGGTTGTTGCGAAAGGTCAATAGCTGTTTCTGAAGTACTCATTTGTTTGGTACAGATCTCTTTGCCCAAAACATCCGTTACAATAACCGTAGTTTCTCCTGAAAGATATTTTGAAGCGATTGTAAATACTCCGTTTGTGGGATTGGGATACACTTTAATTTCCGGAGTTCCTGTTTCCTGCCCTTTTAAACCAACCGCATTATTTACATATACTTGTCCATCAGACGTAATTACCTGTGAATTCATTAAAGCTCCATTTTCTGCAACAACACTTACATAGTATGTTTGTAAATGTATTAATGTTAATCCTGCTTCTGTAACTGATGTATTGGTTCCATTATTTGTCCAATTCACAACATCACTTGCTCCAGGCGTGGTTCCGATGGCATAATAGTATGATGCAATGCCTGAATTCGGATCAATTGCATTATTCCAGTTCGCTTTTAATTGCGTTCCATTGTATGTTGTATCAATATCGCTTGCCATTCCATCATTGATGATTGAAACCGTTGATGGAGAAGTAAAATCAACATTTATATTTTCCATTGCCGGAGTACTGATATTTCCATTTGCATCAGTAACAATAGAGCTGATCCTTCCTGCAGGTGTGAACTGATCCTGGTTTTCGAAACGAATATCATTAACAGAAGCAGCTCCTACGTTAATATTTTCTGAAGCAGAACGTGAACGGTACACTTTAAAATTATCTACCTTATACGTACAACCACCACTTCTGAATGAGACATAAGATCCGTTGGTATGAGGCGCTGTATCTGTCCAGGAAAGAACTTTTACATTATTTACATACACAGTAACTACACCGCTAACACGATTATATAACACTTTAAAATCATATGCCTGGTTAGCATTAAAATTATACGAAGCATCTGCAACATAATTTGATCCCCACGAATTGTTTACCACTTTATAAATCTGAACTGCATCATTATCCAACCGGAAATACACAAAGTAAGAATTACCTCTTTCCGATTGCGTTGGCTGATCAACCATAAAATGGAAACCCGCTCTTCTGTTAGCTCCTAAACCTCCTAAAGTTCCCGTCCAGTTATATAGGTATTCATCCGAATTAGTTTGCGTAAGCGCAGCATATAGATTTGTATTACTCGATGCCTCATCTGTTTGTTGCAGGTAATTTCCTCCATTCGACCAGGTTCCTGCAACAGAACTCCAGTCTGCGTGAATTGCAGAACCATTGAAATCATCATTAAAAAATCCATTTGCACTATTCGCTCTCCATTCGTTATTAGCATTGTAATCTGCTACCTGGTAAAAACGTTTAGCAACCGTTCCACTGCAACCTCCATTATCTGCATCAATAAAGGCAGAAGTAAAATCAGTTGTATCCCAGATCGGTGGGACAGAAACGTTAGTAGTCGGCGCCGTATTATCTAACACCGGCCCTATGCACGACACTATACAAGCTCCTCCCACTACTGCCCTGTTAAGGTATAAAGTACCGATACTATCTATTTCGTGGATCGTAGGAATATAGCCTTGTCCAAAACCGGAGTGAGGAAACACCACATAATCGATAATTCCCTGCGAAGTGCCTCCTGTACGCACATCGGGATCAACGCCAACCTGGCTGGCTAAGTAAATAGAGCCTTCACCAATGCTTGTATTATTTCCTGCATCGGCATAAATAGCAAAACACGACTGGCCAGTAACGGTGTTGTATACATAAGCCACATCACCACGCTGGATGCCGCCATCAGCAAGTACATTTTGCGGCATGGCAATGTATGGAACGGTTTCAGAATTTACATAACGTAATGGATTCGTAAGTCCGTAATTTGAATTTACCAACGAAGTAGCACACACATACATTCCAGGATACGGATCGGACGGTCCTTGTAAAATGGGATCACCGTTTGCATCGGTTACGAGCGCCCACCAGTTTCCAGGATAACCTGCATTGGCTGTATAATCAAGACCACTGTTGTTAGGTCCATAAGCACGTGGACTACCATCGGCATCAATATAAAATTTAGCCCGGTACATGGTTGCACCCGAAGGATTATGAATGTATACATCAAAGCCGGAAAGGGTTCGTGTATGAGTGAGGTCGCAGTTTACCTGTGCAATTGTATTTGCGGCAATAAATAATGTAAAAAGAATAATGATCTTCTTCATGGATTTTTGTTAGTGAAAAGCTAAATTAAGGAAACAGCATTCCACCCACAAATTAATCGGGAGAAAAGTTACCATGAAACGATTTAGGACTAAATGTACCTTGCACGCTGTACCCTGTATGTTGTAAATCCTAAACAAAGTACAACATACAGGGTGCAATCTACAGAATACAAGGTACAATTAATGGATCCCACTCCTTACGCTCGCCTTTTTGGAAGGATTGATCGACATTACGGGAATCCGGCTGGTTTCAACAATCTTATGCGAATGTGATACGCCAAACAAACCATCTTTTTTGTTCATCTGTACAATAAGGTCGATCTCGTTATTGTGCGCGTAATCAACAATCGCTTCTACTACGTTATTGCTTGGAATAGATTTATTGGTACAGGCAATCCCGCTTTCTTTAATGAAGCGTTTCACCTGGTTGACATAAGGCAATAATTCGTTCTCATATTTTTCATCGTTTGGAGGAAATACGGAAACGATCCTCACCGCGGCACCATAATATTTTGCCAGCTGCACTACTGGTCCTACCTTTTCACGGCTTTCAGGGCTAAGATCGATTGGGATCAGGATGTTCTTACATTCATTACGGTTATCGGCCGAGCGAATAGTAATGATAGGACAAGGAGCTTTGTCGATAAACTTGGAAAGGTTATTACCTCCTAAAAAATTACGAAAACGTGCCTGTGTATCAAGCCCGACAACAATAAGTCCACTGCCCAGCTCGGCAGCTTTTTTATCGGTTTCTTCATATACATCGCCTTTGAGATTAATAAATTCTACTTTAAGCCCCGATTCCTGTGCCGAGGCAGCAGCCAGTTGCTCCAGCTCCACCTGGTGATCGGTATTGCTGTTGGGATCGGCATGCATTAAAATGATTCTGGCATCGGTAAAACGTGCCAGGTTGTACGTTTGTTTGATCGCTACTAAAGATTGTTTGGAAAAATCAATCGGGATCAGAATGGAGGTATGTTCTTTAACTTGCATAAGAAATTGTTCTTTACTCAAATTTAAGAAAAGCCTTCCGGGCTTCCTATTTTACTTTTCGGAGTTATCGACAATTTAATTCACAGAATAATTAAAGTATGATCCTGTAGACAATTCCGTACAATTTTCGTAATGGCCCTTCTCCACATAAGCCATAATCCTTTATCACATATTTTGTTTTATTCGTGTATATTATCGTTGTTGAATTTGGCTGGTCACTTATTGATACCTTATACTCGGTTTTCAGTTTTTGGACTTCAGAAATCTGTAAAAGATTCAAAATCTCCTGCATTTCATCTTTGTCCAGTGAATAACTTGAGCCTTTCTTTTCAGGATTATAAAAGGACTTAACACAGCTACTACTATCTTTTATAAAATCAATTACTGCATCAACAGATGGAAAATCATCCGATTCCACTCCAAATGCGCTCAAATTCATTTCGATCTTTTCAATTTTCTCTAT
>DASWXS010000096.1:0-3888 GCA_036405375.1 Bacteroidia bacterium | reverse complement strand
CTTTATCGGCCAATAGTTTTTTTAAGCCAGGCCTTACTTTTTACATTAACTTCTTTATCCATTTGTTCTATCACAAATGTTATTTTCAGTGATTGGCTCGGAGTTCAGCTTAGTAAGGTGCAAAAACTAATCAGCGGTTTTGTATTTTCTGCTGCGCTGTATTTTTTTACTTCGCAGATTATTGAAATATATACATATACCAGTAGTTTTTTTAGCTATTATATGCCGGTTTCGTTTTTGTGTTTTGCATTAAGTATCATTATAAAGGAAAGAGCTACAGCCTGGATGTACCTGTTTTTGTTGCTGTCAGCCTTTTCTGTTGGTGGTTCTGCAGAAAATGTCTCTGCATCTTCCCTGGCGTGCCTCGGACTTTTTTTTAGTGTTGCTTTGTTACGAAAGAAATTTGCAATACGTGAACTGTTTGCCGATAAAAGAATACGAAAGTTGTTTGTGTTTATTATACTTACTTCCTGTTTTGCCGTGGTTGCCTATACCGCTCCGGGAGCAAGAAACAGGGCTCTTACCGAAGAGAACAATTTGTTTCTGAAAGCCAATGTTCTTTTTTCACCAGTGGATTTTGACATTTTTTTGTGGAAATTTTCTCATCCAACCAATATCATGGCTGTTATGATACTGGGATGGTTTACTTATCTTGGATTTTTAATCCCCGGAGATAAAAAGAAAATAGTGCGAAGCATACTCGGCTGGACTTTTGGTTTTTTTATTGTAGCTGTATCAGTACACCTGCTCATCACCAAAGTGATTTTTGATTCGTATGGATATTTGCGGATCTGGTTCCCGGTGAATTTTTACATATGTGTCTTCTCAGCTTCATTCATGTTGTATTTTGGCGTAATGATCAGGAATAAACTGAAAAGAGCCGCTCCTCTTGTTTTTGGTGGGCTTTCACTATTTTTTGTGTGTTTTTATTTTTACCGTCATTATCTTCCCGTTTCGGAGTTTTCGTATAAATACTTTGAAAGAAGAGCTTATGTGAAAAACCACTGTAATAGCAATCCTGCAGATTCGCTTATTGTTCCCCGACCAGGTAATCCGGATATTTTATATTTCGATAAATTCCTGCGTTTTCCGCAAGATAGCCTAAGTACCTATTTCTGCATATTTAACGAAATTCCCTGCAAAAATGTGGAGGTAAAATAATCGCCAAAACCGGTTAATTTTGCTATTTTTGACTCTTTATTAAAAATCATGCGCGACGTAATCTGGACAATAATTGTAGTGTGGGTTTTATACCGTTTGTACAACGCTTTTTTTAGTGGAAGCAGGCGTACAGTTGTTTATCAAAAACACGACCATCATCATTACAACCAGGAAGGAAAAGTGAATGTAGAAACCAATACTGCTGCACCTAAAAAACCAAAACGCGTTGATGAAAGTGAATACACCGACTTTGAAGAAATAAAAGATTAATAAATTAAACCAAACCCTTGTATGAAATTTGACCTTAAAAAATTATTGCCTTACCTGGTGGCGTTAATAGTATTTGTATGTATCACTGTATTTTATTTTAAACCTGTTGTATTCGATAAAAAGGAATTGCGCCAGGGTGACGTTGTCAATTTCAGGGGAATGAGTAAAGAGATCAGTGATTTCAGGGAAACAAGCGGCGAAGAGGCGTTGTGGACCGGCTCCATGTTTGGAGGTATGCCCGCTTACCAGATTTCTGTGCTATATCCCAACAACTGGCTGAAACAAATTGATAAAGTATTTCTGCTTGGTTTGCCGCATCCTGCCGGTTTGGTGTTTCTGTATTTTATGGGATTCTTTATTTTATTACTGTGTTTAAAAATTGATCCATGGCTCGCTATTGTTGGAGCACTGGCCTATGGATTTTCTTCCTATTTCTTTATTATTCTTGAAGCGGGGCATAATTCCAAAGCGCACGCCATTGGTTATATGGCTCCATTGTTGGGTTCTATCATTCTTACCTTAAGAGGAAAACGAATTCTTGGAGCTTCATTAACCGCTTTGTTTACCGGTTTAGAACTGTATGCGAATCATGTTCAAATCACTTATTACCTGTTCATGCTTGTATTCATCATTGCACTCTTTGAATTGGTTGCAGCATTTAAAACAAAAACAATAAAATCGTTTGCTATCTCCTGCATTTTCCTGGCAGGTGCTGCAATTATCGGAGTATTGCCGAATACTACCAATCTATGGGCTACATATGAGTACGGAAAATACTCAACACGTGGAAAAACAGAGTTGACAATCAAATCAAATAAAGAGAGTAATTCGGATATCGCCACAAGTGGTCTGGATAAAGAATATGCTACGCAATGGAGTTATGGTGTTGGTGAAACATTTACCTTATTGGTTCCTAATTTTAAAGGTGGAGCTTCTGAACCCATCAGCAAAAACAATAAAGATGCTCTTAAAAAGGTAGATGCAAGTATGCGTGATAATGTAGGAGGATTTTACTCTTATTATGGAGATCAACCTTTCACTTCGGGCCCTGTTTATGTTGGTGCAATAATGTTTGTGCTGGCTGTACTCGGATTGTTTGTGATCAAAAGTCCGTTGAAATGGGCATTGCTGATCGGTACTTTATTAAGCATTATGCTGTCGTGGGGGAAAAACTTCATGGGATTCAGTGATATCTTTTTTGATTACGTTCCTGCTTATAATAAATTCAGGGCGGTATCCATGATACTTGTGCTGGCAGAACTTACCATTCCGTTATTGGCTATTCTTGCCATTGATGCTATCATCAAAGGAATGAAAGAAGGAAACGGAATGGTTAAAGTATTTGGAAAAGAACACTCTTTGCAAAAAGTTGCTTATATCGCGTTTGGAATTGTAGGTGGTTTCCTGATCCTGTGCTGGTTAATGCCAACTATGTTTACTGAATTCCAGGGAGCAAACGAATTTAACCAGATCGTTGCACAGCAAAAACAAGCTAACCCTGAGGTATCACAACAGGAAATTGAAAATTACCTGTCTCCGTTTATGACTGAAGTAGAAAATGCACGCCAGGGTATTTTCAAGGCTGATGTAATGCGCACGTTATTGTTTGTATTGCTGACGGCAGGAGCTGTTATCCTGTTTGTACGTAAAAAACTTTCTGTACAGATCTTAAGTGTTCTGCTGGGAGTGTTTGTGCTGGCAGATATGTGGCCGGTGGTTGCACGTTACCTGAACAAAGAAAATTATGTTGCAAAAGCGGAGAATGCTACACCATTTTATCCAAGCAAGGCAGATGAATTTATTTTATCGGATAAAACATTGGATTATCGTGTGTTGAAATTAGGGAACCCATTCAACGATGCAGGAACATCTTACTTCCACAAATCAATAGGTGGTTACCATGGTGCAAAACTAAAACGTTATGCAGAGCTGATCGATTTCAGAATTGATCCGGAATACGCCAGCGTGATTGGAGCATTGCAGGGAGCAGCTACTGATAGCAGCATAAGGGCTATGTTCAAAAAACAGCACGTATTAAATATGTTGAATACAAAATACATCATTTATAATCCGGATGCTCAGCCATTGGTAAACAGTTCGGCAAATGGCAATGCATGGTTTGTAACAAAAATAAACTACGTGCCTACCGCCGATGAAGAAATTACTAAGTTGGGAGAAGTAAACCCACGCTGGTATGCGGTGATCAATGAGAAGTACAAAGCTAACCTGGGAGCTTTTGATCCGGTATTCGACTCTACTGCTACTATTAAACTTACTTCATATGCGCCAAACAAACTGGTTTATGAATCTAATGCAAAGAAAGATCAGCTGGCAGTGTTTTCCGAGATCTATTATCCGAAAGGATGGAATGCTTATGTAGATGGTCAATTAACCGAACACATCAATGCCGATTATGTATTACGTGCAATGAAAGTTCCGGCAGGTAAGCATACTATC
>DASWXS010000095.1:0-4100 GCA_036405375.1 Bacteroidia bacterium | reverse complement strand
AGGATCGTAATTTGTACCTCCGTGTACATTAATAGGGTTACATAAAATAGCCAGGTCTGCATTCGTCAAACCTATAATATCGTCAGTAGAAAGCAGGAGTGAGTCATAATCATCGCTGTTAAAAATAGTATCGGTAATCGCATTATTTCCGGTTCCGGTAGTAACAATATGAGGAGAAGTCAAGTTGCTGTAACTGTTTTTTAAACACCAGTCATAATAAGCGTATTCCGGATGATAGAGCACTAATGATTTTGCCCAGCTGTTTTGCCACTTCGCAATAAAATCACATACATTAGCCAAATCTTGCGGCCTCACGGTAAACTGCGCGCCAACACCAGTTTGCCCGTTTACTACCGGAGTAGGTGTTACCGTACCGCTAACTGGTAGCGAATATACAGGCACATTCGGAGCGCCAGGTGCATCGGGCAACCTGTTGATTAATATTTTAGCCGGGTTACCATATTCGTCACGATATTCAGGAGCAAAATTGGTGTTATTGTTTGCACTTATTCTGAATTGAGGATTTCTCCAACGCGGGGCCTGGTAACTTAAAGTACTGAAATTTTTAATACCAGGTAACTGGTTAGATTCATTGAGCACAGATAAGTTATGAAGAGAAGGATCACATTCTCCGTTGCCGTCTTCCCAATCAGCATACTGCCCACCCGGAGATACATCTGCCAACATGGTGATGTATTCAGTTTCACACAAGCTCACATACTCACATGGTTCTTTACAGATCTGGTATTCCCTCATCCAGTCATCTTCACTACCAGGACCATGTGCCGCAACATATGCTTCCGGACTTCCCAAAGCAGCTACACATTCATCGCAAGTTAAACTACAACCGCTGGTATCAGGATGCAGATCATTTTTAAAATCCTCTATTGTTTTAACACAATCGCTTTTCAGGTATTCACCCAAATAAAAAGCCATTGCATCCTTATTTATTTTCAGGGTTTTGGTAATGGTGTAGCTTCCCTGTTCGAGGTATACTTCCAGGTCACCTCCCTGGTTGAGCTGGGAAGTAGAAAAGTTAACGGTTTGATCACATGTACTGTTTAATTCCATTACTTCTAACGGGACCATTTCCGGGCTGGCAGGCGGAATTATGTTTCCAAGAACTTTTGATATGGGAGTAAACCCGGAAGGGTTCTGCATGCAATTATCGTATATGTTTATATCCAGGTTATAGATACAGTCATAACAAGCATTATCGGGCAAACAATTATACGTATAACCGGTTCCCTGCAGGTCGTAGCTGAATTTATATATTCCTGCTGTTGGTACCAGTATTTGTTTTGTAAATGTAAGCTCGTCCCCTATTCTTTCATTATTATCAAAATCAGTATCATAATCGTTTGTATCCGCCTTGTTTAATAAATCCACATCCAAAAGGTTGGATGCAGAAGGAGGACTATAGAGAACATTTCCCTGTGCATCGGTCAGAGCCTGCAAATTTTGCGGATTCTGACCACTTAACGCGGTTGCAATGGTTCTTCCCACCTGATCGATATAGCTTAGGGAAACCTGGCCGTTGGCATCCACAACCATATTCTTTTTATAATGTTTGTTGTAACCAACTTCTGAACCAAATAACCTGTCTAACTCAACCTGTTCAGGAGTGCCATAAAAATATTTTGTTTCATGGTTTGTTCCCAGCTGATGAGCTTTACCCACTCCACCTTGCTTTGAAATTCTTCCCGTATTATCATTAGTATATTCTGTTTGACTAATTGGAAAATTTTCCGCGTTGGGAACATATCCCTGTGCAAATTGTTTATTTAGATTATTACCCGAATAATAATAGGAGGATCCATAATTGGGATCCAAACCAGATGAAACAACTGAACAAATAGTTGAAGGATTGGTTGCTGGATCAAGATCAAAGAAACTCTTATCGTAAGGCATTTGTGTGTTTACATCAAAGTTGAACCCTGAATGTCCTGAAACATTATATTGATAAAATTTAATCTTTGCGTCTTCCAAAGGAACCGGTAATGCCTGAACTGCGGGCCTTCCGTTGTAATCATAATATGTTTCACCTACCAGGACATTATTGTCGGAATTGCTCTTCGTTACACTTTGCCTGCTTCTTAGCGAACCGTCAAAATAACTTATTATTTCTTTTTTCTTTCCTTCTTCAGCATAAGTTGCTTTGTATTGCCAGTTCTTATTAAATTCATGAAGCGGCGGGATTACTGCTCCCAAAGGAGTAACACCATCTATTGTAACAAAAAACAGGACATCAGTACCACTCTGTATAGGGCTTGTTATTGTGCCTGTTGAAATAGTGGTAAGATCCTGCCACGACCACGGAGTATAAGCATCTTTATCGAACGCATTAGCAGTTAGTCCTGATTTCCCAACTCCCCTGATCCTGAAAAACACCTGCCCTTTCTCAAAAACATTACTGATCCGGTACGATTGCTGGCTTGTACGGATACGTGTAGAGTTATTGCGAAAATCGATCTGTGGATTAAGTGTCCAAAAGGTATTTCTTTCCCCATCCAGCCATAGCCATTCAAGATCATATTGCTCAGCACCAACAATTCCTGACCAGGAAACTTCAAACTCATCTGAAGCCTGCAAATAATTAATAACTACATCAGATGCTCCAAATGGAGAGGTGTTTTGATCCAGTGTATAAAAACGTTCTGCATCGGTTTCCAGCTGCAGGTACACATTTTCAGGCATAATGGTCATTGCTGGTCCACCACTCATTGAAACCGATATACCGGTTATTTTTGTTGTTACATTGTAACCGTTACTGAACGAAAACACATCTTCATTAACCGATGGATGTGGTGTAGTGGATTTATGATCGTTCACTCCTTCATAACTTACCGACAAAGTTTTGTAAACAGTAGTTACACCGGTTCCTAAAGCCTGTGGCGATGCATATGAAACCTGAACGGTAACTGTAGCAACAAAGGCGGGTATAGGCGTGGTACTGTTCCTGTCGATTCCCAGGATAAGCCTGTTAGTAAACGATTTGTCGTAAAACCCCCATGTTGTGATAGAAGGCATAGTTGCAATAGCTGAGAATTTATTATCCTGGATGGATAATGTACCATTTACTAATACATTCGGGCTCGACAATCGGGCAGATCCCACTTCGTGAGATGCTTTCAAATCAAAAGAAAAAGTGCCGAACAAACTGATCAGCAGAACCAGTTTTAAATATGATATTCTTTTAATAGCCATATATTTTATTTTTTCTTAAACCTTGCAGCTTGAAGTTGGTTAATAACTTTGTAAGAGATATACTTCCCTTTCCCTTTATACTTATTGTCGACCAGGGTTACATACGTAGATTCTGAGAAGATAGAAGGATCAATAGCAACTGTCGTATTAAATGCCTTATAACTGATCTCCAGGCGTGGGCGTTTTTCGTCTGCATAAAAATCGTTCTGATTTAAGGGCAGGGTTTCATTATAAAACAGCACCAGCTTTTTGATACTATAATTAGCAAGATTGATATCAATATCAATTTGTGAAAATTCGCTACTGCTTCCAAAAAACAGGGAATAATGTCTTAGCGTTGTTCCAACATCTTTCATTTTTATTTCGGTACACAGCTTAAGCAGGGTGTCCATATTTGTTTGAATAGGAGACAGCTCAACTTTTCTGTTATCTGTAATTACCAAAACATGATCATCATTATTCACTACTACCGTTTTACCTGCGCTTACAATAGTTTCGATATTGAGCATTTTGGTATAGCTTAGCTCTTTATTTTTATAATATTTACCTGATTTTTCTTCCACTAAATTTCCTCCAACATGATTATCGAACACAGCATATTGAATGTCCAGTGAGAATGATGAAGTAGCAGCATACAGCTGGTTCACCTTTTTAAAATCAGCTTTTGCTTTTTCCAGGGCAGGATTAATTCCCGCTTTTAAAAGCAGGTTCGATCCTATCAAACAAATAATTAATAGTGCTCTCATTATCGTTTAGTATGATTTTTAGTTTCCTGTATGGTCATAATTCCTTTTTCTGTTTCTTTCTTCACACGAACCAAACTTCCTTCCTCGTCGTATTCATAGAAAGTTGCAAAATTGTTCGCATCCAGCTCGGCCACATATTTTAAGGTT
>DASWXS010000094.1:0-3407 GCA_036405375.1 Bacteroidia bacterium | reverse complement strand
GGAAAACAAATTAAACCTTACTTTAGGTAAAGCAGAGCCGAAGGAAATTAATTATGCAATGAGTAATACCTTTGGATTTGGAGGGCATATGGCAACTACTATCTTTAAAAAATACATTCCGTAAGCATTATGCATACAAGCAAAGTAGATATCCTTGCAATTGGAGCACATCCTGATGATGTGGAATGTGCTGCTGCCGGAATCCTGATCAAACATATCGCCATGGGTAGAACCGTGTCGATTGTGGATATGACTGCAGGCGAAATGGGAAGCTATGGAACTGCCGACAGCAGAAGAATAGAAGCAGAAGCGGCTACCAATATCCTGGGTGTACAATACCGTGAACAATTGAACCTGCCAGATGGCGGCATTGAAAACAATGAAGCCAACCGTTTATCGTTGATTCAGCTCATCCGGAAATACCAACCTGAAATTATTTTGAGTAATGCCATTCATGACCGGCACCCGGATCATGCCCATGCTGCGAAACTGACAGCAGATGCTGCTTTTCTTTCAGGTTTGAAAAAGAAAGAAACCTTTCTTAATGGACGCCAACAGGACCCATGGCGACCACAGGCGGTGTATCATTATATCCAGGATCAATTCATTGAGCCTGATTTTGTGGTTGATATCGCAAAAGAGATGGAGCAGAAAATGGAAGCTATTCTTGCATTCAAATCTCAATTTGTACATCCCAAAGACCATTCGCCTAATTCCATTCTGGGATTATTGAATCAGATAAAAAGTATGAACAGTATTTATGGAAGACCCATCAATGCAGCTTATGCCGAAGGGTTTACCACCAGCCGATATATGGGTGTAGCTGATTTGTTTCAGTTACAATAAAATATACCTTTAATAAATTTTATGATGAACCAATCTGTATTTACCCTGATAAATCCGCAAAACGGAAATCTGGCTTTTAAACTATTCCCTTTTGAAGACAATGCACATTTCGATCATATTCAACGGAACAATTATTTTTCATTGATATGGGTGCAGGAAGGCAATGGAAAAGTAACAGCCGATTTTGCAGAATATGATTTTGACGCAAACACTTTATTTGCCTTTTCGCCTTATCAGCCGTATATGTTTTCTGCCAAAGAACCCATCAGGGGTATAGCCATTTATTTTCACTCCGAGTTTTTTTGCATCTTCAAGCATCACAAAGAAATTTCCTGCAATGGGGTGTTGTATAATAACATTTACAACCCGCCCTTTGTAAGTGTGGATGCACCATCGGCTGCTACATTCCAGATGTTATGTGAGCAGATCAAAATTGAAATGCAAAACACGGATCTTGCCCAATATGAATTACTGGTTTCTTATCTTAAAATATTTTTAATAACTGCCGCCCGTTTAAAAACACAGCAGCAACCGGAAGCCGCAGAAGTGTTAAAAGACCAGAAAGAGCCGTTTATTTTACAAAAGCTGAAAGATGCGATTGAAGAAAACTTTAAATCAAAGCATTCCCCTGCCGACTATGCTGAGCTGCTTTATATTACACCCAAAGCATTGGCAAAAATTACAAAAACACATTTTAACAAAACACTTAGCAGTTTGATCAATGAACGTATTATCATTGAGGCCAAAAGAGAATTGTATCTGACTGATAAAACAGTAAAAGAGATCGCTTATGAATTAGGCTATGATGATGAATATTATTTTAGCCGCTTTTTTAAAGTAAATGCAGATGTTTCTCCGCAACTGTACCGAGAAACGGTAGGGTATGCCAAGGCAATGGCTTAAAATGATACCCTTACTAGTAAATGAGGAGAATCTACGCTATGTTTTCCTTAGCCAATTCACCAGGGAAGACAAATTTGCAAAGCACACAAAGACAAGGTGGTTGCAAAGGTTGGTTTGTTGAGTAGCGATTGGTGATTATATTGTTTTGCGCTGCAGCTTAGTTATATGCTCGTAGCAACAAGATGAGCAGTACCATCAAAACCAGGTCCAGCAGAATGGTGGCGAGCAGGAGTTTGGTTTTGGGTTTCATGGAGGATGACTTTTTTAATTTACGCTAGCGATGCTACTAAGCTGGTATTGCAAGAACTATGGTTAATGACCTTTACCTGATTTACGCTCCACCCTCCATTTACGAAATTCCAGATACAGCGGCATTGTAGAAGCATACCAATCAGCATATTCTTTATGGGTAATCGCTGCAGGCGAATGTTGTTGTTCAATTAGTTTGTTTTGCTCCTGCTGTATACGGATTGCATCAGGAGGAGATACACCTTTTACTGCATTGTAAAGAACCCAGTCGATGGAAACAGCTTCATCAGGCATATAAATTTTCATTCCCAACACTTTGCCCGACCTGTCAATGAGGCTGTACGCGGGCAATGCCGAAATATTCCATTTTTCATACAACGATGTATCGCTACTATAGAGGTTAATGCCTTGTGGGCGATATTTTTTTAAAGCCTGTTTCCACTGGTTTTTTCTATCATCAATATTAATGTTGATCAGTACAACCGAAGTATCCAGTTTCAAATGCCCGAGGCGCTTTAGCAGCTGTTCTTCGTAGGGAAATCGTGTGATGCAGTTTCCGCACCAGGTAGCCCAAATGTTGATGTATAAGATCTTACCCTTAAAATCAGCAAGCGTTTTTTTGTTTCCACTCTCATCCACAAAAACGAATTTGGGTAAATAGGTTCCGGTATCATTCCGATAAAACCCGGAACTGGTACTGTTCTTGCTAAATCGGATAGAATCCTGGCTCTGTCCAAAAGATAACAGACTAAGAAAACTAAACAGCAGGGTGAGAATTGTTTTCATCGGTTTGTTTTGGATGTGGTTATTCGTATTCATACCTGTGCAAGATGGCTTACATCTCCCTCCATAAACTTACAAATACAAGATTATTATAAACTGTTAATTATTTATGCAAGCTATAGTGGTGGTAGCAATCAGGAGTTTAGGTGGTGGTACTAAGCGAAGCGTCCCCATGCAGGAGATTCTACGGAGATGGAACATTCAAAATACTTCTGCTTATTTCCTTCTTGTTTTGTTCGTTCCTGCTTTACCATTTCTTCTCTACCCAGCCGCTGAGAGAGCGAACAGGAATAGGATCAGAATAGAACCAGCAACGAAGCAGCATCGGACCAAAAACGAACCAGAATGGGAGCGGAAGCGGACCGGAAGGGCAGTTGATGGGCAGTTGAAGGGCTGTCTTGTACTGAAAAAACTTTACAGTTGAGGGTTAAATTACTACCAGGGCTTTACAGTGTTTATCGGTAGCACTAAATAAGCTTTACAGTGTTTTACAATAGTACTGATTTAGCTTTACGGTATTGTTTCTTTTTCCATTTTTTTTGAAGTTTTTGGGTTGAATAATGTGCTTTATTTGGCGTGAGATTACCAATACTCATATGAGGTCTCAGACGATTGTAGACATCAAT
>DASWXS010000093.1:0-9617 GCA_036405375.1 Bacteroidia bacterium | reverse complement strand
TTACGGTAAAACCTACATATTTTACGTCACCTTTGTGCAGGTAACTTTCTATTTTTTTCCAGGGATCAGTTTCCCGGTTCCCGTCTACAATGATCCAATCAAAAATCCCGTCAATACTTGCCGCCACCTGCAGGATGGAATTGGGAATCCTGAACTTGTTGCTGGCTGAGCGAGGATTAAATAGAAGGACCTTGTTCATAGCTCTAAATTATGACTTTTATTTCTAAAGAAGAATACCAACGATAGTAACATCATCAACTTGCTCCAAATCACCTTTCCAGTTTTCAAATGCTTCTTCAAGTGCATTTTTTTGCACTGTCATATCCTTTGTTGAAATAGTAAGCAGGAGATTCTCCAGTTGTTTGTATTTGAATTTTTTACCCCGCCCGACTGAACCATCGTTCGGGTGGGCGCCTGGTCCACCAAATTGATCAGCATAACCATCTGTTATCAGGTAAAGCGTGTCGCCTGGCCGTGCATCAACTTTATGGGATGGAAATGCTGTGGGATTGTCTGTTTTTCCTATAGGTTGTTTGTGCGCCTTTATTTCTTTCACTTCACTATTTTGTATGTACCACAAAGGATTATTGGCGCCACTCCAGTAAACTTCTTTTGTTTTGGTGTGAATAGAACAAAGGGAAATATCCATTCCGTCTTTTACGTCGCTGCTGCTTTTGGCAAAAGTTTCCAATACCAGCTCACGGGTTTTGTCCAGTATTTTCCCGGTTTCGATTAAGCCAAATTCATTTACCGCTCTGTTCAATGCATTGCTGCATACTACCGATACCATGGCACCAGGAACCCCATGCCCTGTGCTATCTGCAGCGGCAATAAAAAACAGGTCTTCTATGGCTTCTGCCCAGTAAAAATCACCAGCTACAATATCTTTGGGTTTGTACAATACAAAATTCCCGGGAATGTATTTATCAATGTAGGTTTGTGGGGGCAAAATAGCTTCCTGCAGACGTTTGGCATAAGAAATACTATCGGTGATCTCTTTGTTCTTTTCCTCTACCAGGTGCTTTTGCTCCCTGGTTTCCTGCTCTTTAATCTCAATGATTTTCTTTTGTTTTTGGGTTAATTTGAACCGGTTGAATATGAGGAAAGCAAAGGTAGCTACAAGAAGTAAAACCAGTCCGATTCCAAAAATAATAAGCTGTTGTTTTTCTTTTTCCTTTTTGGCAATGGCCTCAATCCGTTCTTTTTCGGCTTTAGAGGCTGCTTTTATTTCTGTTTCTTTTTTTTCGTATTCGAACCGGAACTGCTGGTGGATGCTCGCCTTTTTATTTTCCTGGTTGGCAATACTATCGCGCATACCTACATACAAACCAAAGTATTTCAGTGCATCTTTATAATTGCCTTCTTTTTCTGATATTTCAAACATGAGGTAGGCAGCGTTTTTTATGTTTTCGGGATAGCCCAGTTCATTGGCAATGCGCATAGAATTTTCGGCATACCGCCTGGCTTTTTTATGATCGCCCTTTGCAAAATAAATTTTACCGAGTTTGTCCAGGCTCATTTGTTCATAGGTTTTCGATCCAAAACCCTTATTCAGTTGCAGGCTGTATTCCAGGTATTTTATAGCACTGGGCAGATCTCCCATTTTTGAATAAACATTCGCGATATTATGGGTGGCAATGATGATCCCGCTTTTATCTTTGTATTGCTCATAAATTTCCAGGCTTTTACCTGTATACTCCAACGATTTTTTATAATCTTTTAAAATATCGTATTGAGAGCCAATATTTAAGTAAAAAGTTGCAAGCATGGTTTTGTCATCTCCTTTTTCATAGATGCTGATACATGTAAAGTAGGTTTCAAGCGCTTTTTTATGATCGCCCTGGTCATTATATATCATGGCGAGATTATTTAAAACAGATGATTCTCCATTTTTGTCACCAATCTCCCTGCATATGGTCAGACTTTTATGAGAATATTCAATGGCTTTAGGAATATTACCGAGGTTACGATAAACAAAACCGGCATTTTGCAATGCGATAGATAGCTGGCTTTTTTCTCCCAGCTCTTCACTAATAGATACTGCTTTTAAATAACAGGTAAGCGCACGTGCAGGTTCGCCTTTGTTTTCATATACGTATCCAATATTGTTAACAGCATCCACTATTGATTTTAGCAGGGCATGCTTTACTTTTGCGTTTGTTTTTTTTGTTAATGTACTTTCAGCGATTGACCTGGCTTTTAAACAAAGGGGCTCAACTGTGTCCAGGTTATAGGGATACAAGAGTTCGCTTAACACAATGTATGCTTGTGCTCTTGTCGTATCATGAATGTTGGGCTGATTCAGCAACCTGGTAACAGAGTCTGTTTCGGGATTCTGACCAAATATACGGGCAATGACAAACAATTGAATCCAGACGAAAACAAATTTCCTCATATAGTTGAGTAGTTAGGTTTCTTAAAGATAACGTTTAAAATAACAGCAGTATAAATTTACACCAAATAGTTGTTTTGCTTATGAGAGTTACACTCCAGGAAATATTCAATAAAAAAAACCTCCCGCTTACGCGAAAGGCTTTCGATTATTTGTCGGGGTGGCCAGATCAATAGCTGTGCCCCAATATGTTGTTAATCAAGGGTTCTGACGAAACTAATTTCAGCTTAGTAACCGAATTAGTCCCCATTATTCCGACTTGATAAGTATAGATTTGACCAAGAATTGAAAAGAACTTTAACGCTAACAAAGATACTATTATATGGTGAAAGTGCAACAAAATCAGTCAAATTATATTAGTCGATAAGATACTTTTCTATGGTTGAAACTTCGATTCCGGTGTAATCTGAAAATTCACTTACCGTTATAAATTGATGATCTGCTTTTTCAAAATGCCTTTTGATGGTGTTTAAAAACTTCCTGGCATACCTCTCGCTTTTTCCTGTTATCCGCATTACATCTTTGGGGTAAACGCATGCCCGAATTGTTTTACTCATACTTTATCTATGCTTTATCTATAAGGTTGATATAGAGCAAAGATACCGAGATTACTTCCTACACTTTTATACATAATCGGCACAAAGTGCATCAAAATGTATAAAGCGGAACGCCTGTGTTGCCAATGGCGACAGGGTGAAATACTTTTGTTGTGTCAAACAAATTCTATTCGCGATATGAGGCTGTTAGATGTGTTGCAACACTTAATTCAAATAGTATTAATTCAAACCATAAATAAAAATGGCAAGACAAAAAGGAATCATCAAGCTAAAAGGGAAGATCGGAGATATTTCCTTTTACAAAACGCAGGATGGCCACTTAGCCAGGGAAAAAGGTGGCGTGGATGCGGAACGCATCGCTAACGATGCTGCCTTTGTTCGCACCCGTGAGAACGGTGCTGAGTTCGGATCATCTGCAAGCTCTGGAAAGGCTTTGAGAACTGCGCTGTTTGCAATGCTGCAGACGGCCTCAGATAACAGGCTTGTGTCGAGGTTAACAAAGGTAATGACCGACATTAAAAATCTTGATGCGACAAGCGCAAGGGGTAAAAGGAATGTTGGTGTTGCGATAGCAACGGCACAGGCAAAAGCATTGTTGAAGAATTTTAATTTCAACAAACAGGCAATTCTTGGTAGTGTTTTGTTCCAGGCATATGTTGTGAACACAGGTACGGGTGAGATTACGATTAACGGACTTGAACCTATCAATCACATTAATTTTCCGGGAGGTGCTACGCACGTAACTTTTAAGGGATCGTGGCTGAAGCTGGATTTTGTTACGGGGTTATATGATTTGCAGGCAAGTAACGTGGTAAACTTACCGATTGATGGGGCAGCAACAAACGTAGTGTTGACACCTGCGGGTGTGCCGGCAGGTGCGGGAACGGATATGTACCTCTTACAAATGGAGTTTTTTCAGGAGGTAAATGGTGTTCAGTATTCACTTAAAAATGGTGCTCACAATGCGTTAAGCATTGTTGAGATCGCATAAGGAGGTAGAACATGGAAAGCAACGAAAACAAAAAGGGCCTGTTGAAAACGCTCGTAGAGCGTTCAAAAGCCGAAACACCTCCCTTCTTTAAAAAACTTCGTTTGGTTGGTTTGGCATTGGCTGCGGTTGGTGGCGTACTGGTGGCAGCACCAGTAGCTCTACCTGCAGCAATTGTAACAGCTGGCGGTTATTTGATTGTTGCGGGAAGCGTAGCGACCGCAGTAAGCCAGGTTGCGGTTAAGGGGGAAGAGTGTGAGCCGAAAAAAAAGTATTAATGATTAAAATTTGTGTTATGATGAATGAAAAAAATGGAAGCTCTGTTACATGTATTGAGCTTGAAGTGAAAACAAGGAAACCGGATCCTGTGAAAAAGGAACTGGTTGAAGTGTTGAATGTATCAGCGAAGTTGAATAAAAGTGATGCGGGACCACAAACGGGCCTGCGTGAGGATTGGTTGACTGTTACGATTGAGGATGGTGAGAAAAACGACAACCCGAAAATTACATTGAACAGTCATTCAAAATTAACTAAGGCTGATGCGGGTAAGGTTGATCAACCGGCTTAAGAAGTAATTGTATGGCTACAGATAATAATATTGAAAGTGGAACTATCCTGGGTACTGTTTCGGGCACGGCCTTAACCTTAGCGGTGAACATTGGTTCATCTGACATAATCAAAACAGCTATTCTTGCAGCATTGGGTGCTGTGGTTAGTTTCAGTGTATCGTTGTTGTTGAAGTGGCTTTACAAAAAGCTGAAGGGTTAATCTCTCTAAATTTCTGAAAACATTTGAAGGCCGCCTCCAAGGGCGGCTTTTTTATTTTTCTTCGTCCTGAACGGTAATAACAATCTTATTTTTCTCCTGAATTATAGTAACAGATTTTCCGGCTATAAACCCAAGGCTTTCGAGCCATCGGCCGCACAGACGTATTTCGGGGAGAATAACTCCTTTATAAGCCCGGGC
The DNA here is from genome assembly GCA_036405375.1 of Bacteroidia bacterium. Lineage (GTDB taxonomy): Bacteria > Bacteroidota > Bacteroidia > B-17B0 > Aurantibacillaceae > JADJDM01. The sequence continues at coordinate 4,714 of DASWXS010000093.1, read as the reverse complement.
CACATACTTGGGGTATATTTTGAGTTTTCTCTCCTCCATAGAAAAAAGAAATTCTGTTTTTCTGTATTTTAATTAAGAATTTCTGCACAAAAATAAAGATATTCTATTGAAATTCTAATAAAACATTCTGAATTTATTAACAAGTCATTAGAATTTCTAAATTTATCATCTGAAAAACAGAATATAATGACTGAATTAGGACTTTACTTAACTAAGAAATCCACTAACAAAGCTGAGATTTCAAGGAAGACGGGGATAAGTGCGCCAAGGCTGAGTGAATTAACTCTGAATGTTGGTTCTCATTTAAGGGCAAAGGAACTTTATCTTATTGCTTTAGCAATTGATGTTGACCCATGTGAGATTTTAAAAGAAGTATGTGGCCATCTAAAGCTGGAACAATAGATTTCTAAATAATAATATAGAGCCGCCCACTATCTGGCGGCTTTTTTGTTTAATGTATATTAACTTTTCTGTGTAAACAAATTTGTTTATATTTGTACTATGAAATTGCCAATTAACACCATAAAGGGGATTCACCCGGGTTTTATTCTTGAAAGGGAATTGAAGAAGCGAAGCCTGGCTAAAAGCCGTTTTGCGTTGCAGGTAAATGAGTATCCTCAAACGCTTGTTTCTATTACAAAGGGGAAGCGTGATATGAATACTGCACTGGCTTTAAAAGTAGAACATGCTTTGGGAATGGATGAGGGAACGCTGATGATACTGCAGGTATATTATGATATTGAAAAAGAAAAGAAAAAACAGAAGGCAGAAACACCTAATTTGAAAAACTTAAGACGCGTTATTTTTTGGGATACGGACATGGATAAGATAGACTGGCAGCGACAAAAGCAAGCGGTTATAAAACGCGTTTTTGAGCGTGGTAATGATAAAGAGAAAAATGAGATCATCCGGTTTTACGGAAAAGAAACTATAGAGGAGATTATCAAGAAGTAAAGTATGGCTGAAAATTTATATTATACTACTGTAACGCCTTTGCTGAAACAAGTACTTAACGATTTGATGGGGGCAGAGTTGTTTGCGCCTTTTAGGTTGGTTGGTGGTACTTCTTTGAGTTTACAACTGGGACACCGGGAATCAGTTGATATTGATTTGTTCACTGACGCGGATTATGGTAGTCTTGATTTTGACGCAATAGAAAAGTATTTGCGTGATCATTATACTTATGTTGATACGAATAAATACAATGGGCCTGTGGGAATGGGAAAATCATTTTTTGTTGGTAACAGTGAAGAAGATAGTGTGAAGGTTGATGTTTTCTATACAACGGAGCCGTTTATGCAGCCTATAAAAGAAGTGGACGGAATTCGTTTAGCCACAGTGGAAGAAATTATTGCTATGAAGCTTGATGTGGTGCAACGTGGCGGAAGAAAAAAGGATTTCTGGGATTTACATGAGCTGATTGAAAAGTATACGATTGAGGATATGATCTCTTTGCATGAATCACGATATCCGTATACGCATGATGCGGCTTTGATCAGGAAGAACTTCAGTGTATTTGAAAATGCAGATACAGATTTTGATCCTGTTTGTATGCGTGGTAAGCAATGGGGAATAATAAAACTTGACCTGCTTGAGTTTGCAGGTTTATAAAAAGAGGAATATTAAAAAGAAAATGCCGCCCAAGGATTGAGTGGCATTTTTTGTTTACAGCAAAACCCTAAAAGGGTAATGCTGAAAGTTGGCGAAGGCCTGATGAATGAACCCAGACAAAGCAATGGCAAGGCAAACGATAAACTTTGATGCTTGGATTAATGGACCAGTAATAAGAAGACTTGCAGATGTAGCGGTTAAAGGCACAAGGGGAAACCTGCAATGGCTGCTCAATGATGTGATTTGTGAATGTGCAAGGAAATGATGGCTTGCCTGACTGAAAACGTGGATGTTTTTGCATACTATTAAATTTTATATGCTTCTCTTTGCAGGCGGATTAAAAAAAGCAAAAGGAAACGGAATAAAAAGTGCAACGGCTTTATGCCGTAGTCTTTTGCTTTTTTTTGGTGGGAGCAAGTGTGTTGGACCGCCTGCTTACCTTTGCATATAAAATTTGATAGGCAAAAACAACCTTTAGGTAAGATCAGCCCAGGATTATTTTAGCACCTGGTACATCAATGCTCTTTTTGCTTGCTTTATCAGCTTAATTTGTTCCTGGACAACCTTTGCTTTTTCATCGAGTAATTGCATAACTGAAATATTTTTGGTGAACTGCTGTGGTTGTAATTCGATTTTTGCAAGTGCTAATTTTGCTACCTGCTTCAGATCATCTAACCTGATAAAAGGAATTACCGAACCAGTTAAGAATGGATTGAAATATTTTCCTTGCCAAAGGCCATAGAACAGCCAATAGAGTTTTTGTTTTTCATCATCATCTTTACAAAGGCATACAAAGCAATTGGGGCAAGGTATTTCCAATGGCTTACCGCTGTTGTTTCCTTTTGAGAGAATAAAAAAGTGTGGTTGGGCGTAAGTGTTTTTTGTTTTGTGCGTTTTGATCTGCATGGTTTTCGCGCATTAAAAATTATGCGCCCCACCCCCATACATTAAAACAAAGAAAAAATAAAAACCGAAAAAAATAAAAAAGAAAGCCTTATAGAAAGGCGGGCTCGGCCCGGTTGTCAAGGTTTTTGACTAAAAAAATACTACCTGAAGGGTGGAGATTTTTTTAGCAAAACCCGAAGGGCTTGACCTTGATAACCGAAGGCCGGCATTTTTGCCCGCCTAACTTTGCTGAGTTTTTTATTTTATGGTAATAGGATGTGATCTTATTCTTTTGGTTCTGTACTTTCATCAAAGTATTTAAACTTACCAAGCTTACCCATGAAGAAATGCATGTAAGGAGATTTGTTGCCAGGGTCAGTTTCGTCCACCGTTGTCATTCCAATATTTTGCCTAATTTGTTCTGATTCTATATCGTCTACAACCTGTTTGATCTTTTCGCGAACCTGATAATAGTTGTATGAAATTGATTCAACATCAGCTAAGGTTATTTCGGAAATTATAAACCGATGGACTACCCGATTTCTGTATTCGTATAATTTATAGAGTTCATTAAAACTGTCTTCATCTAATATCCCCAGTTCTTTTGCTTTTATGTATATATCTTTTTCAGATTTCTTTTTATCAGAAGCACCTTGATAGATCCATTCTTTATCAATGACCATGTTCTTATTGATTAATTGATTTTGCAATACAATAGCAATTCTCAAAAGAGAATCTATTTGAGTTGCAAGCAGACAGGTAGCTTCAATAAAAGCTTTGTTTTCGACTGCTTTACTTAGCATTAAATTTGTTGCCCCAACACCTTGTAGAAACATTTCAAATCTGTATGAGTTTAATTTTGGGTCTTTATGCTCCTCTGGAATTAAATCAAATGATGCAAGTATTTTGTGAACTGTTTTTACCTTTTCTTCTATTGGCGTAGGGTTAAGTTCAGGATCAGCATCTTTATTAATTATTAAAGTAAAGTGAATTACTTCATTGCCGAAAATAGTTGTCCAACTTTTTATAAGAAATGAATCTTCTTCTCTATCAGGATAAGCCCGATAATCTACATCACTAATTTCAAGCGGAGGCAAAAAACTAAACATTTTTACTAGTTCCTTTTTTCGATCTTCAGTTTTAATTTTCGTAATTGAAAGCTGAAAGCAATCAGAGTTCCATGGATCATATTCCTGAAAAGTATGTACACGATCGTCAAGAAGAGAATATTTCCAAGAGATTGGGACTTTAATCTCAAAAATCGCATTGTCGTCAATGAATCGTTTCATGTTGGTTATTCCTGAATTATTTTAGGCTCGGAATCAATAAAGAATTCATTGTTGTTAAAATGAAAGCGGAATTTAAATTCTATACAATTGCCAGGCATAGTTTCATAAAATTTAAGCAATTGCATTTTGAAACGGAATGGTTTGCCTGATGGTAAAATTATCGGATTTTCGAAATTCTTTGTGTTTATCTCTTTATGCATATCTACCGTAAACTCAATTTCTCCGGCAGATTTCAGGTAATGCTCTTCTGGCAAGCCAGATAGTGCAGACCATGATTCAATTTTGATAATATCAACTGCATTTAGTAAATACGTATAATCCGAATCATTTATGAATGAAAAATCAAAAAGTAAATTATCATCAGCAGAATAATTAATCAGGCGGAAAAGGTCCACATCATATTTGAATAATTCGGGATAATATTTTTTACCTATATACGGATGTTTTAAAAGCAGATTAACAATTTGAGTATGACCTAAATGATTAATGACTGTTTTTATCTCGAGGAAGTCGTAATCCCCATCCATTTTTACTTTTTTAGCTTCCTGCAATTCCACATCCTTGAACCAGGCAAGGTCATGCTTGTTCATGTCATCAGGTGTAACAATTACCAATTCTCTCATTCCTTCGAATTTCTCAATAGCGGATCGGATTGCTTCTGTAATTTTATTTTTGTGATTTGAGCTTAAAGGACTTGGGAAAAATTTATATTGATAGCCGATATCGTAGCCGTTTGCATAATTAAGAATAAAATCAACTCCTTTATAATCGCCTGTTGCATCAGAAAACGATGTTGTTCTTTTACCTTCTTTTTTAGCATCTGCGGAAAGTAATAAAGTAATTAATCGGGCAAATTCATTACCTCCTTCACTTCCTTCTTTTATTCTTTTGCTTAAGGATGATACGTTTGGAATTGACATATTAAGGGT
>DASWXS010000092.1:0-5616 GCA_036405375.1 Bacteroidia bacterium | reverse complement strand
TTGTGCGTTTACAATCTTTTCAAGATCAGTCCATGCGCCACCATTGTATACATTTTTAAAACCGCGTTCTTTCAGGAGACTTTCTGCTTTTACACTTCTGAGTCCATGGGAGCAGGTGGTGATATATGTTTTTGCAGTATCAAGCTCGACATATCTTTCTCTTATTGTTCCCAATGAAATATTAACCGCGCCATCAATATGTCCTGTAGCGTATTCTGCACTGGTTCGCACATCAAGTATTATAGCACCTTGTTTAATTTTCTTGTCAAGGCCATTGGTAAGCGTCACAAAACGGAAAGTCCTGTATCCGATATAGATCAATAAAAGCGAAGCAAGAATGATTACTATGGTTTTCATTATTCCCGTATGTTTTTTAAAATTTTGCGATCAATATAAAAGGTACCAAAAGGAATAAAACAGGCAACAAGTATTTTCCAGGTGGTAGTTTTGAATTTCCAGCTCTTTTCAATTCCTACGCTCATGGTATTAAGCATAAAAAGCAGGAAAATAGCTCCGTGAACAGGACCAATGGCTTTTGTCAAACCCGGTTCATGAAAAATGTATTTCATTGGTACAGCAATAAAGATTAATACCAAAAGCGAAAGTCCTTCCAGGTAGCCAATGAGGCGCAGTCTCCCGATTTTTGTTTTGAATAAGTGTATCATATTATCTCAGGTATGGTCGGTTAGCGAATGGAGAAAATGGCCAGGGAATAGCAATGAAAATAATGACCAGGGCGATTGAATACCAAACGAGCATTGTTTTGAATTTCTCCCGGTCAGTTTGTTTACGTTTTGATTTGGCTGAACCGATCGTAATTAAAACAATTGCAAGTAACATGAAGGTACTGTGTATAAGCCCAAAAAAAGTAACATCCAAATGTTGAAGAGCTTCTTTAAAATTCGAGAGAAAGTATTTAATGATCGGACTTTGGAAGTAGAGCACCATACCAATAAGCAATTGAATATGCGCGACGGTTGCAGTCCAGTGTCTTATTGCATTGTCGGTTTTGGAAAATGCAGATCGGGTAAAGTAACCTTTGTATGCCCGGTAAATGGAAAGAAGCAGGCTTGCCAATACCAGCCAACGCATTATATTATGATAAAAAGTAAGTGTTTGATACATCGCCTTTTTGGTTGCGATGCAAATATAATTTAAAAACATACTAATTGGTATGTTTTATTAAAAAATTATTTCAGGCTGTTTAAATATGTTTTGAGCTCCTTCAAATAAGGTAAATACGCTTTTTTATTATTCTCCAGTTTTCCGAAATTGCGGATGCCCCAGTAGCCCGACATTACAAACAGCGTAACTTGTTTTGCATTTACCTCTTTTCTGACAAATCCTTTTTTCTTTCCTGCTTCAATGGCTTTGATCATTATTTTGGTCCATTGCTCCGTAATCTCCTTTAAAGCATTGCTGAACTCCGTGTTCCAGGGTGTCATTTCCTGGGTAAAATTAGCTGCCGGGCAACCGTATTCTACCTTTAGGAAATCATTTTTCATCAACAGTTCATATACCAATTGGTAAATGGCATCCAAAGGATTTTCCTTTTTCTGCAAAGGCTCAATAAAACTATCGGTAAGCGTAGGTTTCATCAGTTCATTAATGATGGCGATTCCCATTTCATCTTTGTTCTTGAAATGGTAGTAAAAAGCGCCTTTAGTTACCTGCGTGGTTGCAAGTATGTCGTCGATGCTGGTGTTTTGATAACCTTTGGCATAGATCAGTTCAAACGACTTTTGTAAAATGCCCAGGCGTGTTGCTTCCGCTTTTTTCATAAAAGATACTGTTTAGTATTTTCTGCAAAGGAACACAAAAATGGCGGCTTGACAAGAATAGATTATAAATAAAAAGCCGATGCATTAAGCACCGGCTTTCCTGATTAGTATTAAATATTATTAATCTGTTACAATTAGCTTTTTAATTTCAGAAGAATGCTCTGTAATTATTCTTACCAGGTAAACTCCAGCGACTAAATTCAATTGATCCAGATCAACTTGTAATTCGTGTTTTCCTTTTGCCAATGCTTTTAACTCTTTCGAGAAAACACTTGATCCTTGTGCGTTGATCAGTTCAATACCTGCATTTCCATCCTGTGTCACAAACTGAATTTTTACATTCTGTTTTGCTGGATTAGGAAATACACTTACAGCGGTTTCTTTTGCAGGATTCAAATTCGCTAAACCAACAGCGTTCTCAATAGGAAACACGGAGTTGGAATCTGCAAAGAAATCGAGACCGGTATGCGAGTCATTTCCTGCACTAATTGTGAAGATGTATGAAGAATCCATTGGTAAACCAGGGATGTCAACATAAATTTTAAATGTGTCATCAGGCAGGTTGTTGAACTCATAATAACCTAATGAATCCGACATAGTTCTTGCCTGGATACCACCGCCCGGATTTTTCCCGAGTTTGATATCAATTCCTTTTAATGGTCCGCCAGGTGCCATAATATGATTATGACCACCACCCAAGCGTTGCCCGAACCCTGCATCTTCAATAATATGCCCGGAAATAAAACCTGTTCCTGTATTTACCGGTAACTCTATGATGGTAATATCTGCCTGGAAATCCGATGCGCAGCTATGGCTTACTATAACTGCGGAATCCCATTGATACACGTCGCCATAATAGGTTGGAACCAATGTAGTATGTATTGCAGTATCAGGAACTATTTTTACCAGGAAATCTTCGGCAGGGATAGAAGAAAAAAGATATTGATTTGTAATTAAAGGTTGCACTTCAAATGTATCAAATGCCAACTGCACCGAATTGTATTTTAATAAATAAGCATCACCGGTTACAGTTCCTACAGTGCTGGTAATTGTTCCGGTAATATTTTTCGCAGGAATCAATGTTATAACCACTGTGTCTGTATTTGAACAACCGTTAGCATCTACCCCGGTAAATACGTAAGCAGTTGTTGCAAGAGGAGTGGCAGTATAATTAAAAGTAGTGGCTTCTGTTGCTCCGCCTGATGGAGCCCAGGTTGCGGCAATTACACCACCTCCTGATCCGCTTAATGTTACATCACTGTATTCGCAAATACTTTGGTCAAGGCCTGCATCAACTGAAGGAAGAGCGTTTACTGTAACAATGCCAATTGCAGAATTGGAACAGCCATTAACGTCTGCTCCTGTAACCGTATAGCTTGAAGTAAACGGAGGATATACCATAATAGAAGAAGTAGTTGCCCCGGTGTTCCATACATATGTCATACCACCTGCAGCAGTTAGAGTTGCCGCAGATCCTGCACAAATGGTTGAATTGTTAGCAGTAATAGTTGGTAAAGCATTAACAGTAACCATCCCGGTTCCTGAGTTCACACAACCTTGTGCGGAGATTCCGGTTACAGTGTATATAGTTGTTGTAGCAGGCGATACATTCACACTGGAACTGGTCATTCCTCCCGGGGTCCAGGTATAGCTTAATCCACCGGCAGCAGTTAAGGTAGCATTTTGTCCCTGGCAAACTGTTTGTGAATTTGCAGTAATAGTAGGAAGAGCATAAACCGTTACTGTTGATGTTTCTGTACTGCTGCAACCGGAAGAAGTTCCTGTAATTGTATAGGTTGTAGTGAAAGCCGGATTCGCGGTAACACTTGTACCCGTGGTTGAAGAAAGTCCCGTAGCTGGAGCCCATGAGTAAGTTGTTGCTCCTGATGCGTTTAATGAAGCTGAGGATCCGTTGCAAATAGAAGAAGAGTTTACAGTGACAGTTGGAGTAGAATTTACAGTAACCGGTTGTGTGAAAACTGCCTGGCAGCCCATTGAGTTTGTTGCTGTTAGCGTATAAGTTGTTGAAACAGCAGGGGTAGGAGTAATGTTAGAAGTAGTAAGGGATCCCGGTTGCCATAAGTAAGCCGATATTGGTCCGCCTGAATTTATTGTGGTGGTAAGACTTACTCCGTTGCCTGAGCAGATAGTTGATAAACCGTTAATGCTAATATTAGGAGCTGGATTAACGCTTACAGTAACAGGAACTCTGTTAGAGATACAACCTGCATTAGATGATTCTACGTAAAAAGTTGTAGTTACAAAAAGAGCAGGAGTGCTGTATGTGGTTCCTGTACCCAGAGTTGTTCCACCAGAGGCAACATTATACCAAGCCATGGTTCCGGTTCCGGTTGCACTTAAGATGGCATTGCTGCCCTCACAAATTGTTTGCGGCGAAACAGTCGGATCTGCCGGGGTATTATTGTCAACCGTTAATACAAATGTATTGGTAGGTGCGGATGTAACAACAGTAATGGTATATTGAACAGCAGTACCAAATGTAATATTAGTTGTTTGTGCAGATGGTGTGGAAATATTTGTTCCACTCGACGGAGAGATCGACCATGCATAACCACCCGATAAAGCAGTTTGGAAATTCTCTGTAGCATTAGAGCAGAATACAACAGGGCCGTTAACCTGCGCGCTAAGCTTAACGCTGCAAAATAAAATGAGGGCGAGGAGGAGGAGGAGATTTTTTTTCATATTAATGTTATAGTATTCAAATATAAGCTATTTCGGCTAGATAGGAAAGGATGAATAGTTAACACAAGATTGATCAGCTGATTTTCGCTTCGCTCCCGGGTTTTGATTTTGCCGGGTATTTTTTATTCAAAAAATCATACAGCTTCACGGTAGGAAGAATTCCGATTAAAGGAATTAGTATTTCTATTGTACTGATGCTTTCTCTCCAGCCAAAATACAGCACTGAAATTCCGGTAATAAAAAAAGCACAAAGCAAGCCTGTGATTCCGGACTGTGGCACTGCTAAAATAATGAATTTCTGCAGAAGGCTTCCTGGATAATGTTTGGTCAGGATCAAATATTTACTGATAAAACTCCAATATAATTTTTATTTAGTTTGATTGCCAAACAATCACTGATTTGTTACTTTACAAATTTCCCTCGAATCCTGTCTGGTGGTGTTTGCCTTGTTTTCACAATCTAATAATTACTTCTGACATTTTGCGCGCAGATGCTAGTTGACTTGACGCTGTCTATTATTAACAACCAGATGCATGAACACTGTTGTGGGTGTTTATTTGTCAATAAGAGTTTCTAATATTTCAATACGATATAGTGTATCGATTGTTTTTCCATCTTTATTTTTCCATTCAGTCCAACCGTTAGCTTGTCTTCCTAAAACTGTCGCAGCAGCAGCACTTGGAGATTTGAAAATAAAATCTTCTGTAAAAACATAGATTCCATTTTGTGGAACAAGTACTTTGTCGCTAATTAATCCCGCGCGTAATCCAACAACCCATGGAGTCGCGGTCTTGGTTTCTTCCTTATTGACTTTAGATCCTTTAAATACAATAAAGCCGTCGTCAATCATTTCACCAGTAGCGGATGCATCTTTTCCTTTGCAATAAAGTATTTCCTTTTTCGCAGTAGAGGTTTTAGTTTCTTCAAATATTGGATAGCCAAGAGTTGATAATAAGATTTTTATAGTTTCAAAGTTATCATGTATGTCCGCTTCCATGCTCTCTGTGATGAAGGGCTTTGTTGGAACAGACTTGTTTTCTGTAGTATCAAAACGACCAACTTCCCGGGCAGTTTTAACAGATAAATATTCTAGGTATTCGACATGAGCTTTAGTAAAATTTGCTTTATGCGA
>DASWXS010000091.1:0-5672 GCA_036405375.1 Bacteroidia bacterium | reverse complement strand
ACGCATACTTATACAAATCCGGGGGCTTATCTTTCCTACCTGGTTATACATAATGCAAGCGGATGTACAGATACATCTTTTATGTTCCCGATACACTCTGCACTTCCACCTGATATTTTATTTTCTTTTGCACCTAATGATGTTTGCCCGAACCAGGCAATTACCATATCCAACTCAACCGATCCTGCTGATTCTGTAAATCACTGGCATGTAATAAGCGATGCTACCTATTTTTCGGGTTGTATAACCGATTCAGTTCCGTCCTGGAATTTTACGCATACCGGAACACATGATATTGCACTGGTTGGATACACACACGAGTGCAGGAGCGATTCTGTTGTTCCATTACAAATTACCGTGAAAGGACCTGTAGCAAGCGGAAGATACCATACAATATGTGGCGACTCTGCATACGTAGTGAAATTTGAAGCGTACCTGCAGGATGGTGACTCGGCAAACTGGAGATATGGCGATGGACAAACGGAATCAGTGTTTGGAAGCGGAAAGCATATCACTTATCATACGTATCCCGCATCGGGCGATTATAAAGCAATATTAACCGGTTATAATGGTACTACCGGGTGTGTACCTTATTATGATACCCTTGATGTTACTGTAAGAAAAATCCATGCGGCTTTTGTTAATGATTCCATTGTGTGTGATGGTGTTCCTTCTGCATATAACGCAGTTACCTCTACTGATGTACAGGCAAGCTGTGGAATAGGCTATACCTGGTATTTCGGAAATTCACCACCTGTTGTTGTAGAAGATTCCATATTGAATTACCCATTGCCGCAAGGTAACTGGCCGATTACACTTATTGTGAAAGATGCGAATGAGTGCCGTGATACTGTTCACGGTTTTGTGAAAGTAAGTAAAGTTACAGCGGCTTTCGCATTATCGGATACAGTGGGTTGTTTACCATCTTTCTCTATTTCAACTATTCAGAACTCTGTTTCGGATACAACCATTACAGGTTACTCCTGGACATTTGGCGACGGAGGCGGACCAGTTTCAGGGGCAACACCATCTCATACGTATACATCGGCAACAACTCCTTTTCAAAATTACCTGGTTACACTTACCACAACAAATATCAATGGATGCCAGGGAGTACATACTATACAGGTTTCAGTAAATGCTCCTTCATGTATTATTTCACCAACGTCTACTAATGTTTGTGCAGGCGTTCCTGTAACGTTCAGTTGCACACCTTCAGCACAAATTACCCCTACCGGTTACGCGTGGAATTTTGGTGATGGAAGTCCCGTACAAACTACTTCAACCGCATCAGTTATACATCCGTTTTCACCAGGCGGAACATATTCAGTTACAGTAGGCGTTATTGATTTGGCAGGTTGCCAGGGTATGTCAACCAACGCATCTACTATAACGGTGCAGGATCGCCCGGATGCAGGTTTCCAATTTACTAATATGTGTGATGTTACCAGCCAGGCTGCCTGTGCAGGTTGTAATATGGTGTTCCTTGATACTTCTATTAATGCATTCCCGGGACCTCGCCAATGGAACTTAGGAACCGGCGGCCCGGTAGTTGGAAGCCCTTCTGTTGGAACAACCTATACTATACCGGGTGATTATCCTGTGTCGCTTATTGTGTCTTCTACATTCGGCTGTAAAGATACGATCAGGGATACCATTCACGTATATGGCGCGTCTGCAGATTTTACTATGGATAAAAATGCAGTATGTAAAGGAGAGGCAATACAGTTCTCATTGTCTAATCCTGTTAATGTTGCAACATGGCATTGGGATTTTGGAGACGGTACAGACACAACTGCTGTAACACCAATCGGGCATCCATATACTTACCACCCTCCGGGAGGCAGTACCAACGTAACACTTATTTACTGGACACAGGATTCGGCCTGCAGGTATTCCGTTGTACATCCTATCAGTATTCACCAGGTGATCGCTGATTTTGACAGAAATAATGAAACGTTGCTGGCGGATAGTGTACATTGTTTGGGTGTTCAGGATGTGTTCAACAATACTTCCATGAATGCAAATACCTACACCTGGAACCTTGGTGATGGAACTACTTCCACTACATCAAGTCCTACGCATACTTATGCTACTGCCGGAACTTATAATGTGAGTCTTCATATTACAGATAACGTTCATGGTTGTATAGATGATATAACCAAACCGATGGAGATTATTGCTCCGCCGGTGGTTACAGTAACCGGTGGAAGTATATGCGCCGGCTCGGGTAGTCCTATAACAACTGTTGGTCAGCCGGGTTATATTTACGAATGGAAACCGCCGGGGTTATTGGTGGATCCGACAGTAGCAAGTCCGCAAACAAATAACCTGTCTCAAAGTACAACGTTTACAGTAGTGGTGAAGGATGCACTTGGATGTGAAGATTCTTTCACAACGGTTATCAATGTGCAGGAGGCACCGATACATATTGATTGGGATACTACGGTAATAATAGGGCAAACAATTCCGATTCCGGGTTATGCAGGATCAAATATGATTTACAGCTGGACACCTACTACTGATTTGAGCTGCACAACATGTTCCAATCCAATTTCAACCAGTTTGGTAGACATAGTTTATACAGCTAACATAACAGATCAAAACGCATGTTTTACGGAAACAAATACTTTCACTATTCATGTAGAGCCAAAGGCCACTGTAGATGTTCCTACTGCATTTACTCCTGATGGAGATGGTGTGAACGATATTATTTATGTGGATGGATGGGGAATTAAAAAACTAATTTATTTCCGTGTATATAATCGTTGGGGACAATTGCTGTTTGAATCAACGGATTTGAAAACCGGGTGGGACGGATATTATAAAGGTGTACTGCAAAACATGGAAACATACGTTTACCAGGTTGAAGCGGAAACATTTACAGATACCGAACCGCAAAAACTGGATGGATATTTCAAGCTGATCAGGTAAGGTCAGTTTAATTTGGTATTCCTCCTCTTTTCGAGTAACTCATAGATCATTTCTTCCAGGATGTGACCACTTTTTTTAAGTGTTTCCCGGTCTTTGGCTAAAAACTCTACTGCGCCTTTTAATAAGGTGCGTATACTTGTTTTAATGTCCTGGCTTTTTGAAATAACGATAACACGAACCCGTTTTATTAATTTGTTTACGAGCTCCAAAAGATTTATTGCGGTGTAACCATCATTGAGAAAATAATCGCAAAGAATAAAATCAATTTCATCATTCAGGTTAAGTGAAAAATCTTTGAAAGTAGTATAGCAGAACAACTCGAAAGTGAAGCCCTGAGAAACTGCTATAGGACTAATGTAATTTTGAATATGCCTGGTAAGAAGCTTATTGTAAAAATCGTTATCCTCAACAATCATAATTTTAAAATGTGGTTTCAATTCCATTGCTGTTTTGTTTGGGTTATTAATTTAGTCGTTGCTGAAGGCAAATACCGGAGTGTGCTGAACCGGTACCTGCCCTCAACGCAGACTATTTAGAACTCTTCTTTTTTCTATCTTCTACCGAACTTCTACAACCAAATATTTTGAAGAGCTCCAAAAACTTTCAGGATCGTTAATTACCAGTTGCGCCATTTCATTGCTTGACTCTGTTAAAGTGTATGAACCAAACGGGTGATTTGTGATCAGTTTTGGATGTTTACCTGAGATAGGCAAAACAGTATTTTCGTTCTGATCCAAAACTGCGAACTTATTCTTGTCAACCGGGGCGTTTAATTTTTTTACTTTACCTAAACCAAGCACTCCACCTTCTTTTACAAGAATGTTATCTTCTTTCAACTTTTTGTAAGTACCACTGGCAAAATATACTTTCTTCATTTCTTTATGCAGGCTTGCGTTTTGAGTTGTTAAGTCAGTTGCTTCCATGGTTTTAGCATCCAGTTTCTGATTTAACTCAGCAATCTGGTATTGCTGATCTGCGAGTAACTTTTTCAATTCGTCGATCTCAGCTTCCTGGACTACAATGCGCTCTTTAGCCTGTTCAATGGATTTCAATAATTCCTTTTTGCCATTTTTATAGAACGCTAAGCTCTTTTCCAGCTTTGCCAATTTTTCTTTGTTTTCTGCTAACAACGTGTTGATCGCGCTAATGCCTCCCACAATCTGGTCTTTTTTGTAGATACCTTTGTCAGCCGCTGTTTTAGCGCCGAGCACAATGATCCCTTCACGTGTCCTGATCATATCCAGGTTTTTGTCGATCTCATCCAGGGTTGCGATATAAAGATTTTCAATTGAGTCGCGGCTCTTTTGATCGTTATTATATGCCTGGATTATTTTTTGTTTTTCCTGTTCCAGTTGCATTTCCCTGTCATGGTTTGTACATGATGCAAATCCCATTAGCATTGTTACTCCTATTGCGAGTATATTTAACTTGATTGTTTTCATGATATTATGTATTTAAATATTAGTGTGAGTGATTGATTTGATTTTAATTACTGGTTTTAATGAGTACGAATTGTTTCCATTTTCAACAACTGAAGCACGGGCGTCGAAATCGAGTACAATAAAAGTGTGCTGGTGATCCAGAAAATCTTCGTTGAGGTTGATCTTGATCCCGCTTTCTTCGCCGCTTGGAATTTTTAAACCATAAGTACCGTTTGCAGTAACAATTGAATTATTGGTGCCGATATGCAAACGCATTTGGTTTACCCGGCCGAGCGGAATAGATACATTGGGAGCAAGAGTAGCAGTAACATCATTCTGTAAGGTTAAAAGATTGTAAACTCCTGTAGTAACAGGAACATCTACCCATCCTTCGTTTACCAAATGTACACTTGCTCCAACAATTTCTACATTAACTGCCAGGTAATCGGCAGGTGCATCAGTCATTTGCAGCGTCATGCGACTTTCTCCTGGCTTGTCTTTTTTACAAGAGATAATTCCAAAAGAAATCAATATTACGATCAATGACGTCAGAATTATTTTGATTGTTGTTTTCATAACGATTGATTTTGAATTTTTCTAGAATGCAATTTTTACACCGATGCTTGGATCGATAGCCATATATACCTGTCCGTTGGAGCTCAATTCTGCAAAGGGTTTGATGTCTCCGCTGATAGCAAATGGTATAGGTTTAAATTTGTATTCGATTCCTAGAATCCCGTCTATACCGGCACTTCCTCCACCATAGGTGTATACATAATCATAACGCCTGTTGTTGTAATACCTGTAATAATATACCTGGCTATATGGACTTCCCACATTTATGTGCCCACCTCCACCGTAATAGAAATTAAGACCTTCAGTATTTGTTGCATTGTATTTTTCATACAATCCGGTTATTCCTACCGAATAAGGCCAGGTGCTTAGTATTCCTTCAAAGGCGGAACCACCAGGGAAAATGTGTTTATAGGTTAATCCTGAAGTTCCTCCTACACGTAAACCTATAGCATTTTTATAGGTGGAACTTCCCGGAATGGGTGTAGGATTTTGTGCGGCTAAATGTAAACCAAGTCCTAAGACTAACATCAGCAGCACTGATCTGAATTTTTCGGTTGTTTTCATGACAATAGAATTTGGTTATGTCAATGTAAACACTCAATGCCGGTGCCATCGTTTTAATTAATTGCAAAACAATGAATTATAAATGTACATAGAAGCCCATTTTTTTCTTATTTGAGATTTATTTTCTCAAAATGAGAATGGAAAAACGTAAAGAGAATTATTTACTGTTTGGAATCT
>DASWXS010000090.1:0-6639 GCA_036405375.1 Bacteroidia bacterium | reverse complement strand
TCCCCGACATGAACCACATTGCCCAAAGGAATGAGTTCACTAATACATAAGCTAATAAAGTGCGCTTGAAAGCAACTCTTTTCTTAGCTATTTTCCAGATCATTTCGTCTTTCATGTTTTGAATGGTTTCCATGTTTTCTACTTTTTAATGTTAATGTATAATTGTATGTCTTTTACGTATTTTTCAAATGCTTTCACACCCGTCGGGGTAATTTTACAGATCGTTTGTGGATAATTATCTTTGAATTTTTTTTCTACTTCTATATATCCTGCTTCTTTTAATTTCTGAATCTGTACACTCAGGTTTCCCGCAGTCGCCTCCGTTTTTTCCTTAAGAAAAGTAAACTCCGCTTCATTTACAGAAACAAGCAAAGAAACCACTGCGAGGCGGAGTTGCGAATGTAAAACCGGATCAAGATCTTTAAACATTCTGCTCCGATTTAAATTTGTTTCTTAATAGGTGACCTGGAACTATATAGCTACACAATATCGAAGCAGAAAGAAAAAGAAGCTGTTCTTTTTCAGGTGCAAATACAGAACCTGCTGCAATTACAAACGAAAGGATTCCACCTATTCGAAGTGCTTTGAATTCAAGTAAACCACCTGATACAAATGTTACAAAACCATACAGCAACATCAGGCAGAAATAGCTGCTTTTGATCCCATAAACACCCAACGATAACACCGCCAATCCCATTGCAATTCCAAAACCAGTCCACAGGTAACCTAAATATTTTCCCACATAGGTTTTTACCTGCTCCTTTTTATTTTGCTGAGCGGTATAGATCCAGGTGAAAATTCCGCCTAAGGGCATCAATATCGGCCACACTAAAAAGCCCCAAACAATGTTCATTGAAAAAAGAACATAATTAACAAGGGCTGATACAAACACAAGCCATCCCCAGAAAATAAGTAAGAAACCGTCATCGGCAAGTTTGTTCTTTGCAGTATTGATCATTGCTTCTATGATCAGCATGCTTTGATTAGGAGTTATGTCTTTATCTTCCATTTTGTTTTAATTGATACGACAAATATAAACCAGTTTATAATATAAACTAGTTTATAAATAAAATAATTATCAAAACACTGATATTCAGTATTATATTTTTTACTAAACGGATTTCGGATCAAAAAGTGAAAATCAAACTTGAATGGTTATATTTGTTTAAACCCCTTAAATCAAATTTACGATGCAAACAAGCAACAATTTTTCGAAACGTTTTTTAACCGTGTGTGCTGGAATTTCTATGGTATTACTATCCGGTGCGGCATTTGTTTACTCTGCCAAACCAAGTGTTGCAGAAAGTAAAACAGTAGCAAAACCAGTTCAGACCGGGACAAATGAAAACTATATTCCTATCGGGATCAACAATGGCTATGCGTATTGGGTGATTTACAATACTTCTGACGGATATAAATTCAGAAAAGCAAACATTTCTTCCGGTAAATGGGAAGAGAAATAGTAGACAAATACAGTAATAAGTCGGGAGTACGCAAGAAATCTGCGTACTCTTTTTGTTTATCAGAATTAGCCTATCTTTGTAAGCTAATCATATCAACCTGTTCCCGTGAATTTTGAAGAACTGAATATATCAAAGCCATTGTTAAAAGCTTTGAACGACATTGAATTTACCGAAGCCACTCCAATCCAGGCCCAGGCATTTCCTGTTATAATGTCGGGTAAAGATGTTGTGGCTATTGCTCAAACCGGAACAGGTAAAACATTTGCCTACCTGTTACCTATACTTCGCCAGCTTACCTTCTCCGAACAAAAACCTCCGCGTGTTATTATCGTACTACCAACACGGGAACTCGTGGCACAGGTTGTGAACGAACTGGAGAAACTGACAAAATACATGAGTGTGCGTTTTGCTGGTATTTACGGAGGAGCCAATATTAACACGCAGAAGCAAACCGTTTTTAACGGCTTGGATATCCTGGTAAGCACACCCGGAAGATTAAACGATTTGATCCTTACCCGCAGTATCCAATTGCATTCAGTGAAAAAACTGGTGATTGATGAAGTGGATGAAATGCTTGCTCTTGGATTCCGTCCGCAGTTATTTAATTTAATGGAAGCATTGCCCGCAAAAAGGCAGAACCTTTTATTTTCGGCTACTCTCGACGAGGATGTAGAAAAGCTGATCAAAAATTATTTTATCGATCCGCAATACGTTGAATTAATAAAACGTGGAACACCTCTCGAAAAAATTATTCAGAAAGCATACTACGTTCCTAATTTTTACACAAAGGTAAATTTACTGGAACATTTACTCTTAACAGATGATAGCCTGAAAAAAGTATTGGTATTTACAAAAAACAAAAAGCTGGCCGATTCATTATACAAAGAACTGGAACCTGTTTTTGAAAATAAATTGGGCATCATTCACTCTAATAAAACGCAACCTCAGCGTTTCGCGGCTATAGAAAAATTTGATACAGGCGAACACCGTGTTTTAATTGCAACCGACATTATTGCACGCGGATTGGATATTCCTGAAGTTACACATGTTATCAACTTTGACACACCTAATGAACCGAACGATTACATTCATCGTATAGGTAGAACAGGCCGTGCTGATAAAATAGGAAGTGCTATCACCTTCATTACGAATGCTGAAAAAGAATACCAGCAAGCGATTGAAGAACTGATGAACAAAAAAATTCCAATCGATGAACTTCCCGGAGAAGTTGATGTAGTTCAAAAACTTATTGCAGATGAAAAACCTGTAAAAAAGGACAAGAACTTTCATAAGTTCAATAAGCCTGTGGAAACCCGTGGGGCAGCCTTTCATGAGAAGAGCGAAAAGAATAGTAAAACGCCTAACATCGGAAAACGCAGGCAGGAAAATCAAAGAAGACAGCAACTGAAACGTCTTCAAAAGAAAACTAAAGGTAAATAGATTTGAAACAATCAATTATACACATTTCTCTTGTTGTTGCCGATTATGACGAAGCAATTGCATTTTATACCCAGAAACTGAATTTCACTTTAGTGGAAGATACCGTATTGAATGAAACCAAACGCTGGGTACTAATTTCTCCACCGGGTTCAACAGGTTGCCAATTATTATTGGCAAAGGCTTCGGGTGATGAGCAAAAAAGCAGGATTGGAAATCAAACAGGTGGAAGGGTATTTCTATTTTTACAAACCGATGATATAAAAAGAGATCATGCAAACATGAAGGCCAACGGGATAAACTTTGTTCGCGAACCTGAAGAACAAAAATGGGGAACCGTGGCTGTATTTGAAGATCTGTACGGAAATATGTGGGATTTGATTGAGAGACGATAGATTAATTTTTGCCGCAGATTACACAGATTCAGCCTACCTAAAAATCTTTATAATTTCTGATCAAGTCAAAATAACTCAATAGCTTTGTTTTTTTGTTTCTCATGTTGTAGCGAAAAGTATAAAACTAAATCCAGCCGCGGATTTCACAGATTATGCTAACCTTTGATTAAATTCCCCTGAGAATAGATACAAATTGGCTACTAGCTATGGCAATCAGTGCAATTTTAGTTTAAATTTTATCTGCGGCATCTGTGAAATCTGCGGCAAGAAATTATCAAAACTACTTTAATACAATCTCCGTAACCAATTGCTCTCCCGCCAGCTTATTTATTTTTTCAATAATAGCGTTACGCTGCATTAGCAGTTCATTCCGCAAGGAAGACGAATCAATTTCAAGTATCAGTTTCGTGCCCATAAAATAAATATTCTTTGTGTGCTTAGCGAATAAAGAACCAACTATCTCTTCCCATTTGCCAATAATGTCGGCATGATGTAACCTTTTATCCAGCCTGTTCTGCTTTAGGAATTCTGCAAGCACTTCCCCAATGCTTTGTTGATTCGACTTACGCATGTGCTATCTCCTCCACTACTCCATTATCTACATTAAACATTTTCACATCAATCTGCACTTCGGCAAACAACTCATAAATACGTTCGCTGTGTGTGTCGGTAATAAATACCTGGCCAAAATCGTTGCTGCTCACCAAACTGATCAGCTTTCTGAATCGCGATTCATCCAGCTTATCATATACATCATCCAGCAATAAAAGCGGGCTTGTATTCTTTACTTTTTTAATGAATTCGAATTGCGCTAGTTTTAATGCAAGCAGATACGATTTTTGCTGGCCCTGCGACGCGAATTTTTTCAGACTGTTCCCGTTCAGTTTAAAATCCATGTCATCACGGTGTATACCAACTGTTGTATGCTCCAATATCCTGTCTTTAGGAAGGACCGTCATTAAAGCCGTTCGATAATCCTTGTCTTTAATGGAAGAAATATAATCCAGGTCAACCGTTTCTTTAGAATCCGTTATGTACTCAAAATTCTTATTGAATAAAGGAACAAATTCCTGCAGGAACTCAAGACGCTTTTTCAGGATACCATCACCATGCAAAATAAGTTGCTCATCCCATAGCTCAAGTGTTACCGAATCGAAGTTTTTGGTGCTTGAAAATTGCTTAAGCAGAGCATTCCTTTGTGTAAGTACATGATTGTAAGCAATCAGTTTTTCGAGATAGATCTTATCGTATTGTGAAATGATCCCATCAATAAATTTTCTCCTGTATTCGCTTCCACCTACAATCAGTTCATTATCCGAAGGAGAAATCATTACCAAAGGATACAAACCAATATGTTCTGACAATCGCTCATATTCCTTTTTGTTTCTCTTGAATTGCTTTTTCTGGTTTCTTTTTACTCCACAATGCAGCTCTTCCGTTTCTCCATTACGTTCATAAATACCCTGAACCATAAAAAAGCCTTGCTCGTAACGGATGTTCTGGCTATCTACCTGGTTAAAATAACTTTTGCAAAACGAAAGGTAATAGATCGCATCCAGCAAATTGGTTTTTCCCATACCATTGTTACCGGTAAAACAATTCACTTTCGGGGAGAAATTCAATTCCGCCTCAGGATAGTTCTTAAAATTGATCAGGTTGAGTTTTTTGAGAAACATGGACTACAAAGGTAAGCTAATGATGGCTTGGATTTGGAATTGTGAATAAAAACTAGCCGAAAACACCTCAAAACAGCAACGTAACAACCTGTATTTCAGTATGTTTTGAGTCAAAAAATTAAATTTCCATGTATCACTTAAAAAATGTAACTTCGCACACTAAATTTTTAAGACTATGGCCGAGGTTTCGGAAGAACAAAAGACAGATTTCGATGTTCAGCAACAGATGGACAAAGCAGAAATGTTTTTCGACAAAAACAAAAAGATGATTGGTTATGTGGGTGGTGCTATTGCAGTGCTCATTGCTGCAGTAATTGCTTACAAAATGTGGTATATCCCTGAGCAAAACAAGGAAGCACAGGCACAAATGTTCACTGCTCAGTCTTTATATGATAAAGATTCAATGAACATGGCATTAAAAGGGGGCATGTACAATGGAGCTTCTTTTACAGGTCTTGAAGAAATTGCTGATAATTACGGAAGTACTCCATCAGGAGCAGTAGCAGAATATATGGTAGGTACTGCTTTGTTACAACAAGGTAAATACGAAGAGGCAATTGAGCACCTGGAGAATTTCAGCAGCGATGACATTATGCTTTCTTCTATCGCTATCGGCGCTATCGGAGATGCAAAAATGCAACTGAACCAAACTGATGAAGCAATTAACTACTATTTAAAGGCTGCTGACAAAAACACCAATTCATTTACAACTCCTGTGTATTTGAAAAAAGCCGGTATTGCTTACGAAAGTAAGTCACAATACGCAGAAGCACTTAAATTGTATGAGCGCATTCAAAAGGAATTTTCAAAAACCAACGAAGCGCGTGATATTGAGAAATTTATCCAGCGCGTAAAAACAGCCGGAAATTTATAACAATACCCTAAACAGATAGAAAAGGTGATAGTAATATCACCTTTTTTTATACCATAAAAATCAGAACTATATGTCAAGCGAATTAAAAAACCTCTCCACTTTTGAAGGATCTGAAATACCAAACGCTGCAGAATGGAAATTTGGGATTGTAACAGCGGAGTGGAATTATGATATTACATCCGCCCTGCAAAAGGGAGCAGTTGATGCTTTATTAAAGCACGGCGCAAAAGCAGAGAATATTATAAATAAATGGGTACCCGGAAGTTTTGAGCTTACATTGGGAGCTCAATATATGGCCGAAATTGGCCAGGTAGACGCAATTATTTGCATTGGTGTTGTGATACAGGGCGATACTAAACACTTTGATTTTATTTGCGACGCGGTGGCAAAGGGAATAACCAACCTGAATATGAAGTATAATAAGCCGGTTATTTTTGGCGTTCTTACCCCAAACACACACGAACAGGCGGTGGACCGCGCAGGTGGGAAACATGGTAACAAAGGCGATGAAGCAGCAGTAACTGCAATAAAAATGCTGGGATTGAGAGACAGCTTTAAAAAAGACAAAAAGAAAGTAGGATATTAGTGATTAGTTGAATGAGTAATTGGTTTATTAAGTAATCAATGAGTTTCTCAACAAAACAAATGAACCATTTAACCAATTACTTAATAAACCAATAAAACAGCACGATAATTGCTTAGCTTTAATAAAATTTTGGTTGTGAAATATATTTTGTCCATAGCAATTGTTTTCATGCTTTTCTCTTTTACAAAAGATGAAGGGAAACCGAAAT
>DASWXS010000089.1:0-1791 GCA_036405375.1 Bacteroidia bacterium | reverse complement strand
TTCTGTTTCATGGAATTACGAATGTAACCAATTGAATTTAATTATTCCAATCTTTTTTTATTTACAATTTAGTTTCGAGCCTCAAAAATGTGTAAACTTACAAGTTCATATTTTAATATTACCATGGAAAAGAAACAAGTGAATGACTACATAACCGCCAATAAGGACAGGTTTTTGAACGAATTGCTGGATCTGTTAAAAATCCCATCGATCAGTGCGGATGGAAAATATAAAGCGGATGTATTGAAAACCGCAGAAGCTGTTAAGCAGCGCTTAACTGAAGCCGGAGCCGACAAGGTTGAAGTTTGCCCTACCAAAGGATTCCCGGTTGTTTATGGTGAAAAAATAATTGACCCAAAATTACCAACTGTAGTTGTTTACGGGCATTATGATGTACAACCGGCTGATCCCTTGAATTTATGGGATTCACCTCCGTTTGAACCAGTGATCAAAAAAACAGCGATTCATCCGGATGGGGCAATTTTTGCACGCGGATCATGCGACGATAAAGGACAGATGTATATGCATGTGAAAGCATTTGAGTTGATGATGAAAACCAATACACTTCCCTGTAATGTAAAATTCATGATTGAGGGAGAAGAAGAAGTTGGTTCACCCAGCCTTGGTCCATGGATCGTTGAAAACAAAGAACGTTTAAAAGGAGATGTGATCTTAATTTCTGATACTTCTATTATTGCAAATGATACTCCTTCTATCGATACCGGCTTACGTGGCTTAGCATATATGGAAGTGGAAGTAACAGGACCAAACAGGGACCTTCACAGTGGAGTGTATGGCGGAGCAGTTGCAAACCCGATCAATGTGCTTTGCAAAATGATTGCTTCCTGCCATGATGAAAACAATCACATTACCATTCCTGCATTTTACGATAAAGTAGTGGAATTAAGCGACGCTGAACGTGCAGAAATGGCTAAGGCTCCATTTAACCTGGACGAATACAAAAAAGACCTGGACATTAACGATATCCGCGGAGAGAAAGGATACTCTACCATTGAAAGAACGGGAATCCGACCTACATTGGATGTAAACGGTATCTGGGGAGGTTACACCGGCGAAGGCGCTAAAACGGTACTCCCTTCAAAGGCATTTGCAAAAATCTCTATGCGACTGGTACCTAACCAGGATTCACATGAGATAAGCGATATCTTCAAAAAACATTTCGAAAGCATTGCACCCGCATCTGTAAAAGTAAAAGTAAGCGCTCATCATGGTGGAGAACCTGTTGTGGTTTCTACTGAATCTGCAGGCTATAAAGCAGCTGCAAAAGCAATGGAAGAAACATACGGAAAAACTCCTGTTCCAACACGTGGCGGAGGAAGTATTCCTATTGTTGCCTTATTCAAAAAAGAATTGGGTCTAGACAGCATCCTGTTTGGATTTGGCCTGGATTCGGATGCATTGCATTCACCTAACGAACATTATGGTTTGTTTAATTACTATAAAGGAATTGAAACCATTCCATTGTTCTACAAACATTATGTAGAATTAAAAAAATAAGATCAGGAGCCGCTTTCAGCGGCTCTTTTTTTTTTCCACAGATTCACGCAGATGCCACAGATCAAAAGAATTCACAAAAACTATAAACTATTATCAGCGTAATCCGCGCGAATCATCGGCTAACTTTCATCTTATAAAATCTGTTTTTTGTCTAATAAATTTCACAAGTCTTTTATTTGTTTACTTTTGCACCCGCATCTGTAAAAGTAAAAGTAAGCGCTCATCATGGTGGAGAACCTGTTGTGGTTTCTACTGAATCTGCAGGCTATAAAG
>DASWXS010000088.1:0-10036 GCA_036405375.1 Bacteroidia bacterium | reverse complement strand
ATTTTTTGATTTGGGGCTAAACTACTGTTACACTGTACTAAAACCAATTATTTTAGACAGAATTACATAAGTGGCATATAAAAGGGATAAAAGCAATTATTTATATTTGTACGCATGAAAAAGCTGTTTTTCACTCTTGTGTTATTCACCTCTTTTATTTGTTTATCCGGGCAAAACAGTTCGGGTGATACTTTATTGTTTGGAAGTTTCAGCTATAAAGAAATGAACTTGTGGGACAGTATTGAGAAACAATGGCAGCAAAAGTATTTTAATCCTTTTTTAAAAAAGCACAAAATAAAAATTACCTGCGGAGGATGTTCACGATTCATTATTAATACGTATTTTGAGGTAGATGAAAAAGGGGCAGGACATGCGAAGTTATTACTGGCTGAAAGATGTTCGGGTTTAATTCCCAAAAAACAATTCGACGAGCTTACCAGGCTCCTGCAACAAATTATTTTCCCTTCCGAATTCCATAATAAAAAATATAAACTCTCGATGGGAAGAGTTTTAAAATGTTGAATATAACTAAACGACTATGATCTCCTACGAACCTAAAACATGGTTTAAATTCATATTTAAATTTCACAAAAGCGACGCTTTCAGAACTATCTTTCCGGCAATGATAGTGCTGTGCATTATCACGGGCGTGTTCGTATACATAGAAATTTCTTACCTGGACATTCAATTAAAGAATACCACTTTCTTTCACCAGGTTATTGGCTTTGTTTTATCCATGCTTTTAGTGTTCCGCATTAATACTTCTTACGACAGATGGTGGGAAGGCCGTAAGCAATGGGGGGCTTTGATGAATAATTCGAGAAACCTCGCATTAAAAATAAATGCTCTTGTTCCCGATGAGTACCGCGACGAAAAAATGCGCCTGGGTACACTCATTTCAAACTACGCACTCAGTCTTAAAGAACATTTGCGTTCTTCTTACAAACCCGGGGAGCTGGATTTCTCATTAGGTATTGAAAAAGAAAAACTTGATCGGGCAACGCATAAGCCTAATTTTATTGCTAATGAGTTATTCCGTTATACGTATGATCTTCACTCAAGGTCCGTAATAAATACAGAGCATTTATTGCTCATAGATGATGAGATGCAGGCATTAACTGACATTACAGGAGCCTGCGAACGAATTAAAAATACACCTATACCCTATTCGTACAGCTTGTACTTAAAGCGGATTATTTTCCTTTATGTGGTTACGATGCCGTTTGCATTCGCATTCGATTATAAATACTGGGCTATTCCTGTAGTGGCGGTGGTTTTTTATACATTCGCATCTTTGGAACTGGTAAGTGAAGAAATTGAAGATCCTTTTGGAACCGATCCGAACGACTTGCCAACGGATGAAATTGCTTTAAAGATCAAATTGAGCGTTCATGAAATTCTCAATTATTAAGGAGCATTTTTCTTCCTGAAACCTACCGGTGTATCTCCTGTTCTCTTTCTGAATAAACGGGAAAAATATGCATTGTCTTCGTAACCCAATTCCAGGGCTATTTCTGAGATTGTTTTGGCTGTGTTCACCAACAGGCGTTTCGCCTCCAGGAGAATTCTATCAGCTATTACCTCGGAAGTTGTTTTATCCAGGCATTCTTTACAGATCCTGTTCAGGTGCCGTTCACTAATGTTAAGACGTTGCGCATACTCTGCAGCGAATTTGATATTCCCGTACTGTTCATCCAGCAATTCCTCAAATTCACGCAATTTTGTAAGATAAGCGGGTGAAGCCGCTTCTTCTACAGCAGGTTTGCAGAGCCTTGCAATATCAATGTACAAAGCATTCACCAGTGCTCTGAGCTTATGGCCTTTCATGCTCTTCTCTTCTTTGTGTTCAGCCAATATTGCGGCGAATTGCTTTTCTGTTTCGTCCTGGTCTCTCTTTTTTAATTGAATCCGGCGTGAGTTTTCAATCCGTCCAAAAAAAGGATAGTGCGCAATTTGCAGGGAAGTGAAATGCAGATCGAAAAATTCTTTCGTATGAAAGAAAATGTATCCTTCAATATCCCCGGATAGCTCCCAGCCATGGGTTTGGCCCGGCGACATAAAAAAAACACTTCCCGGTGAAACTGCA
Source organism: Bacteroidia bacterium (assembly GCA_036405375.1). GTDB lineage: Bacteria > Bacteroidota > Bacteroidia > B-17B0 > Aurantibacillaceae > JADJDM01. Next base: position 7,950 of record DASWXS010000088.1, on the reverse strand, counting down.
TACTTTACAAAATCAATTTCATGGCTTCCTTTTCCTCTGGTAAATAGCATGCACAAATAAAAATCGTGCTTATGAGGTGTATTGATGAAATGATGATGTTTTAAATGGAGGGAAATTATGTTCGCGTAAAAGTCTTCGGCATGATCCTCATGTCCGAATTTATCGATATTAAATACTGGTATACGCGACTTTTTCATTTCCAAATTTACTAAAAATGTCCGAATAATCCAATAAGTAGTGTATTGAGTCCAACCGTTTCGGCCATTCCCAGCGTACCTTTGTTATACAAAACAAAAGCCATGAAAAAGCCAATAAGCCTCCTGATATCCGACATAGCAAAACAAAAATGTCCTTGCTGCGGAAAAGGACAAGTGTTCGAGAAACAACATTTGCTTTCATTGAACATTCCAAAAATGCATGATAAATGTACCTCGTGTGGTTATTATTTTGAAAGAGAGCCGGGTTATTTTTTGGGAGCAATGTACGTTAGTTACGGTTTAGCCGTTTTACAGGGAATACTCGCTTTTTTATTAGCAGCTACGATATTTCCTTCGCTCAGTACATTTGGTTTAATGTGTATTGTAATGTTGGTAATTGTAGCATTCGCATTCTTTAACTACAAGTTCGCAAGGGTAATCTGGTTGTATATATTCCCCCAGTAAAATTATTTCACCAGCTCTCCGTTCGCACGTAGTAATTCCGCTTCAGCTTTTTTTGTGCTGTACTGGGCATTAATATAACGAACCTGCGCGTCTTCCACATTTTTCTGAGTTTGTATGGTTTCCAGCAGATTCGTCTTCCCCAGTTTATATCGCTCCATAGAGATGGTTAGCACTTCCTTAGAGTCAGAAAGGTTTTGTTCTTCCAGTTTCATTATTTTCTGGTTAGTAAGAAAGGTTTGATAATTCAGGAAAACGATCGCATCAATTTGTTGCTGTTGTTGCTCTACCAGGTACTTTTGACTTAGCAACCGGATCTGTCTTTCTTCCACCAGCTTTTTATTTTTGTTCCCATTAAACAACAACCAGCTTGCCGTAACACCACCATTTAAACCCAGCTGGCGGTTCAGGAACACAATCCCTGCCTGGTTTTGGCTACGGGCAAAATTGTATGCCCCATTTAATTGAATCACCGGTAAATTTGTTGCCCTTGCTTCCTTAATTGTTTGTTCCACTATAGATTGATTTTTCTTGACGATCAGCAAAGAAGTATTGTTCCCGCCCGATTTTTTCAACTCTTCTTCCTTTGGTTGATAGCTTACTACAATAGAATCAACCGTTGTGAACTCCACATCAACAGGACGTACCAGTAATGCATTCAGATTTGCTTTTGCCTGCAGCAATTGCAGGTCCAGCTGCAACAAATCGCTTTTCACCTTGTTTTCATCCGACTGGGTCAGTAGCAAATCTACCTTTGAATCGGAACCAATTTCCAATTTCAGCTTCGCGATCTTTTTTCGTTCCTCATAAATCCCCAGGTTCTGATTTCCCGCTTTTATCAATGCATTTAAACGAACTATTTCATAATATGTAAGTATGATATCATACACAGTACTCTCCATCTGCGCTTTCAATTGCAATGTGCTTACTTCCTCTGTGAGGCTCAGGCGCTTTTTCACTGCGAACATTTTCATTCCATCAAAAACAATCCAACCAACATTTACAGAAGCTCCTAAATTATTGGAGCTGGCACTTGGTCGGTCCTGGATAGCACCTGTATTAAATTCCTGGTGAGAGTTCACATTTGCATAACCTAAATTTGCGTTCAAACTAACTGTGGGTGCCATCCCCGCATTACCTGCGTTATTCTGTGTTTTTGCAATTTCCGTTTCGTTTTTTGCTATAAGAATATCATAGTTTTTCTCCAACCCGATCTTAATCGCATCTTCAATAGTAAGTATATTCTGCCCATTGGTTGTATGCATACCAACCAACAGCAAAAACAAGCTGCCGCATACGCGCATCATATATTTAGTTAAGCTCTTCATGTGTTTCGTTTGCCTCAGCAGTTTTCTTATCTTTTACAAATAGTGCATAAATAGCAGGGATCACATACAGGGATAATATCATTGACAACAATAATCCACCAATAATAACAATACCCATTCCCATCCTGCTTTTTGAGCCTGCACCCAATGCCAGTGCAATAGGTAATGCACCAAAAATAGTTGCGAGACTTGTCATTAAGATCGGGCGTAAACGGGCTGTTGATGCTTCAATAAGCGCTTCTCTCACTTTCATTCCACGTTCCCGTAATTGATTTGTAAATTCAATAACCAGGATCCCGTTTTTGGTAACCAGGCCAATCAGCATGATCATACCAATCTGGCTGAAGATATTCAGCGTTTGATTAAAGTACCATAAAGAGAAGATAGCACCTGAAAGCGCCGTAGGTACAGTTAACATAACAATCAACGGAGTGCCAAAACTTTCGAATTGCGCTGCAAGCAATAAGTATATGATTACAAACGCAAGTATTAAGGCAAACAATATGTTTGATGAGCTTTCCGAGTAATCGCGCGATGCACCTGTAAGTGCGGTAGAGAAACTTTCGTCCAGCACTTTGTCGGCAATTTTGTTCATTTCATTGATTCCATCGCCAATTGTTTTTCCGGGCGCAAGACCCGCTGAAACAGTTGCCGACTGATACCTGTTATAGTGATACAATTGCGGAGGACTGCTTCTTTCTTTGATACTGATAATATTTTCAAGTTGAATCATTTCGCCTTTATCACTCCTCACAAACAAAGCTCCTATATCCGATGGATCATCGCGGTTCTCTCTTTCAACCTGTCCTATTACCTGGTATTGCTTATCACCCATAATATAATAGCTGAAGCGCTGTCCGCTTAGTGCGAGCTGAATAGTTTGTGCAACATCAACAATAGAAACGCCAAGCGTTTTGGCCTTTTCACGATTGATCTCTACAACCAGTTCCGGTTTATTGAATTTAAGGTTCGCATCAAAGCCCAGGAATACGGGGTTTTTAGAAACCTCTTCCATAAACTTCGGAAGTTTTTCCTGCAGCTTTTTGAAATCATTAGTCTGCAATACAAACTGAACCGGCAAGGAACCGCGTGGGCCACCACCTGAAGACATGGATTGCTCCTGGATCACAAATACTTTTCCTTCCGGAAAGCGGGAAAGATTTTTATTCAGGTAATCTGCTATCTCCTGCTGGGATCTTTCTCTTTTATCCGACTCCGTGAGCGCCAAACGAACAAAACCTGTATTTACGGCTCCCGAACCGGCAAATCCCGGTGCAGTAACTGTTAAACAAACATTTTTTTCCGGAACTGAATCAGTAATAAAAGAAGACAACTTGTCCATTAAAGCATCTGTTGCTTCAAATGTTGTCCCTTCGGGCATAGTAGTGGTAAGGCGCAACCAGTTACGATCTTCCAGCGGCGATAGCTCGGACTGAAGCTGCGAGCCAAAGAAGAATATTCCACCCGCAGCAACAAGCACTATTATAATTGCCCAGAACTTTTTTTCCATGAACCTGGTTACTGAACCGCGGAACCAGTTATCCAATGCAACAAAATAAGGTTCACTCCAGATATAAAAACGGCTGCGCTTCGAATGATCTTTACGAACCATTTTGGCATTTAGCATTGGGGTTAAGGTAAGTGATACAAATGCAGAGATCAACACAGATCCTGCAATCACAACACCAAATTCCCTGAACAATCTTCCGACAAATCCTTCCAGGAAAATAACAGGCATAAACACAGCGGCCAATGTTAATGAAGTAAATATTACTGCTTTGTAAATTTCCCGCGTTCCTTCAATTGCTGCGTGTTCGGGTTTTAATCCCTTCTCGAGTTTTTTGAAAATATTCTCTGTAACCACAATACCATCATCCACTACCAAACCTGTTGCAAGTACAATTGCCAATAGGGTAAGTACATTGATGGAGTAACCCATGATGTACATAATAAAGAAAGCCCCGATCAAAGAAACAGGAATATCAATCAATGGCCTGAATGCGATCAGCCAATCACGGAAAAATAAATAAATAATAAGAATTACCAATACGATCGCGATCAACAAGGTTTCTTCTACTTCCGTAATAGATTTTTTAATGAAACGTGTATTATCCAAAGCGATGTTGATAGTATAGTCTTTGGGCAGCTCTTTCTTTAAAAGGTCGTAGCGTTTATAAAATTCTTCTGCAATGTCCAGGTAATTAGCTCCCGGCTGTGGCACGAGACCTACACCAATCATAGGAATCCCAGATTCTTTCAGAATGGTTTCTTCATTCTCCGGTCCCAGCTCCACTTTTGCAACCTGCGAGAGCCGAACAATATTTGCAGCATCTTCCTTGATGATGATCATTTCAAACTCAGGAACAGTGCTTAATCTGCCGACTGTATTTACCGTAAGCTCTGTCGAGTTCCCTTCGATTTTCCCGGAAGGAAGGTCAACATTCTCCCTGTCAAGAGCAAGTTTTACATCTAAAGGTGTAAGATTAAACGCAGCAAGTTCTTTTGGTTTAAGACGAATGCGCATGGAATATTTGCGTTGCCCCCAGATCTGCACATTACTCACTCCCGGGATTGTTTGCAGATTTTGTGCAATTACATTCTCTGCATAATCACTAACCTCAAGCAATGAGCGTGTATTGCTCACCAATGTCATTGAAATAATGGCGTCACTATTTGCATCCGCTTTTGAAACAACAGGCGGAGCGTCAATATCCTGCGGCAGCTGGCGTAAAGCCTGCGACACCTTATCACGTACATCATTAGCGGCAGCTTCCAGGTTGGAGCTCAGGTTGAATTCTACCGTGATAACACTTGAACCCTGGTTGGAAGAAGAAGAAATAGTGCGGATACCATCAATCCCATTAATTGCTTTTTCCAAAGGTTCTGTGATTTGTGACTGGATTACATCTGCGTTGGCACCTGTGTAGCTCGTTCGCACCGTAATAACGGGTGGATCAATAGAAGGGAATTCACGTACTCCCAGGAAGGTATAACCGATAATACCAAACAGCACAATGATGATGGACATCACTGCCGACAAAACCGGTTTCTTTACACTTAACGACGCTAAATCCATTATTTATCTTCCTTGGTCAGTTTTACTTTCGATTCTTTCTTAACAGACATAAGTCCTGTGGTAAGCACTGTGTCCCCTACTTTCAACCCTTCTGTGATCTGAATTTTTTCATCGGAGCGAATCCCTGTGATAACCATAACTTCTTCAGCTATTCCATTTCGTGCTATAAACACTTTTTGTCCTTTAAGAACAGGAATGATGGCTTGTGTAGGAATCATGATAGAGTTGGCAGAAGCTCCAATATTCACAAACACTTTCACAAAACTTCCCGGGTAAAAATTTTCATTGCCTTTGTACATGGCTCTTACACGTATTGTTTTCGTAGTTTCATCTATCTTCGGCTCAAATGCGTATACTTCCGCTTCATACTCTGTATCATCCTGGTAAGTGAAATTTATTTTATCTCCCTTTTTAATTATCCTGCTGTATTTTTCAGGAAGAGAGAATTCAATGAATAAAGGCTTGGTTTGTACCAAAGACGCGATAACCTGTGCCGGACTTACATAAGCACCTTCGCTTACATTTTTCAAACCAATATTCCCGCTGAATGGGGCTTTAATTACTGTTTTTGCCAACTGCGCTGATGTATATGCAATGTCGGCTTTGTAAGCACTTACTTCGTTAGCCTGTATATCATACTCTTCCTGGCTTATCCCGTTCACAGCCAGCAATTTTTTAAGACGGTCTTCTTTTTGTTCAGCTAACTTTAATTGTACGTGAATCTTTTGCAACTGGGCCTGCATATCTGCATCGTTTATCCGGATGATTGGCGAACCTGCTGAAACAGCCTCACCTTCTTTAAAATAAATGGCTGTTACTTTCCCGGAAATCTCAGGACGTATTTCAATCTCGTTCATTGCACCAATCTTTCCTGTGGTGTATACTTTATCGGCCAGGTCCACTGTTTTCGTAACATAATAGTTCACAGAAACCGGTCCCCCGTTTTTGTTTTTTCCTCCGGCTGCCGGCCCTCCTTCTTTCTTAGCAAAGAACATAAATTTTATACCAATCAATAATGCAATCACCAGTATAATCCATATCCAGTTTGGAATCTTCTTCATGCCTTTTTCTTTGTTTTTTTATAATTAAAAAATAAATCGTTCGATGGGAGCTGTTCTAGGTTTTCAGCTGTTTTAGCAAGCGTTTGCATAAATAATAACCTTTCTTTTTCCGGGACATTTCTGAACATTTGCTCATCCAGCTTCTCAAAAGCTTTTGAAATTTCTTTAGTTTGCTTTTTTCCTTTTTCAGAAAGGAAAACAAAATATTCCCTGCGATCCCTGGGATTTACTTTTCGCTCCACAAAATCACTTTTAGCCAATGTATCCAGGATCTTCACCATTGCGGTTTTATCAATCGCCAGGTTATCGCAAATATCCTGCTGGCAGCAGCAGCCATTATTATTTTGAATATAATGCAGTACCGAATAATAACGCTCCGTGTCCAGGTCTTCCAGGCTTTTTGATAAAACGCCGTAATAAAGCTTGGATAAGATAAGTGTTTGCGTGCCAACCGGAAGATCAGAATTGTTTTTATAAGGCATTTTAGATAGTTGCAAAATAAAATAGTTTACAAATATAACTATTTCTGATTTGCCTTTTATTCCAAAAAGCAAAACTCTGTTAAAGACAAATATTTTGTATTTTTACGGCATAATCTAAATTACTATGAAAGCATTAAAAATAATTACAAGTGTATTTGCTGCCGTTCTTGTATTAGCGTCATGCAAAAGCAACATGGATTTAACCAAACGCCATTATACCAAAGGGTATTACTTCCATAAAAGTAAATCGTTAGATCAGCCAAAAACAACTGAAGAAGTTGCAGTAAACAAAAATAAAGCTGCTGATCTTAAGTTACGTAACACAGAATTAACAAAGCCATCCGAAGAATCAGTTAAGGGCGAATTGAAGGAAACCAATCAGCCAATTATACTGAATGCGATGCAAAAAGCGGAAAAGAAAGAAAAGGGAAGTACCGGGAAAAGTATTTCTACATATATAAGTGCAAAGAAATCGGGAAGCGCAATTCAGCAAAAAAACAAGAAACAATCTTCGTCAGCGAAAGGTGGTGATGCAAACACTGTTCTACTTGTGATCCTTTGCTTATTTCCTTTTATCAACCTGATACCAGTATATATCCACGATGGGAAATCGGTGACTACCAATTTCTGGCTGACGTTATTACTTGATATACTTTTCTTTTTACCGGGAATTATTTTCGCGATCCTTGTTGTTTTGGATGTAGTGGACCTGGCTTAACAATAGCTTTACCATTTAAAAGCCTCCCTCCCCCACTATGGGTTGGGAGGCTTTTTATTTTATGGAATTTTTGCCCTAACTTCATCTAATAATTAAAATAGCCATATGCATCTCAAAAAGATCTTTTCTATCATTTTTATTTGTGCCTCGTCAGTGCTGATTTCACTGAGTTTTTTAAGCAATACCTACACTGCTCCAAAACCTTTGGAACCATTGGTGTTTGAAAAAGGGAGCGATTACGCTAAACTATGGAAACGGGTTGATTCGCTTACAAACAAAGGTCTTACCAAATCAGCCCTGGAGGTTGTGAACGGAATATATAACCTGTCAAAGAAAGAAAATAATGCTCCGCAATTTGTAAAATCTATTCTCAGGAGAATGAAACTAGAATCACAAATGGAGGAATTCTCATTGGAAAAATCCATTTATACGCTGAATACAGAAATCGAAAGCAGCAAATTTCCTGCTAAGCCCATACTTCAAAGTATACTGGCCGATTCGTACTGGCAATATTACCAGAATAACCGCTGGAAATTCCTGAACCGTACCAATACCGTAAATTTCAAAAACGACGATGTAAGTACCTGGACACTTACACAGCTTCTTTCGGAAACCATTAAACTTCA
>DASWXS010000087.1:0-7710 GCA_036405375.1 Bacteroidia bacterium | reverse complement strand
GCTAAATTTTTTTATTAACCGTTGAAAAACTGATAAGCAAACTCCATTATTTTATTGAAGCCATAGTCCATAGCAAGCACCAAAACGGCAATAATAGCTGAAGCTACCAATACCACAATAGCACTGCTTTGCAACTCCTGCCAGGTTGGCCACGATGTTTTGTGAACCAATTCGTTGGTAGTATCTTCAAAATATGCCTTAATCTTACTCATAATCTATTTTTTATTTTGAATGATGAATTCTAATTGTTGAATGATTTTAATTCTTCATTTATCATTCAAAATTCAACATTTTGTAAGCACGGGTTGAGAGATTCGAACTCCCATCAACGGTTTTGGAGACCGGTATGCTACCATTGCACCAAACCCGTGTTTTTAAACAGCAAAAGGCTTTCGGTATGAAAGCCATTTTGCCGTTTAAGTTTGTTATTACTTGATGATCTCAGTTACCTGACCTGCACCTACAGTACGTCCACCTTCGCGGATAGCGAAACGTAAACCTTTATCCATAGCTACCGGAGCGATCAATTTAACAGTAATTGTTACGTTATCTCCTGGCATAACCATCTCGCGTCCTGCTTCAAGTTCAATTTCTCCTGTTACGTCAGTTGTACGTAAGTAGAATTGAGGACGGTATTTGTTATGGAATGGAGTGTGACGTCCACCTTCTTCTTTTTTAAGGATATAAACCTCAGCTTTGAAATCAGTGTGCGCTTTGATTGAACCTGGTTTTACGATAACCATACCACGACGGATATCTTTTTTATCGATACCACGAAGTAATAAACCTACGTTATCTCCAGCCTCACCGTAATCTAAGATCTTACGGAACATCTCAACACCTGTTACAGTAGAAGATAATTTCTCTTCCTGCATACCCATGATGTCAACAGTATCTCCAGAGTTGATCACACCTGTTTCGATACGTCCTGTAGCAACAGTACCACGACCAGTGATTGTGAACACGTCCTCAACCGGCATCAAGAAAGGTTTTTCTTTATCACGTGGAGGAAGCGGAATGTAAGAATCAACTGCATCCATTAATTCCATGATTTTTGGAACCCATTTAGCATCTTTATTTAATCCACCTAAAGCAGATCCACGGATGATTGGAGTGTTATCTCCATCAAATTTATAGAAAGAAAGTAATTCACGTACTTCCATTTCAACTAAGTCTAATAACTCAGCATCTTCAACCATGTCAACCTTGTTCATGAAAACAACGATTTTAGGTACACCTACCTGACGAGCAAGAAGGATATGCTCACGGGTTTGTGGCATAGGACCATCAGTTGCAGCAACTACAAGGATAGCACCGTCCATCTGAGCAGCACCTGTAACCATGTTTTTTACGTAATCCGCGTGACCTGGACAGTCAACGTGAGCGTAGTGACGGTTAGCAGTAGCGTACTCTACGTGAGAGGTGTTAATGGTGATACCACGCTCTTTTTCCTCAGGCGCGTTATCAATTGAAGAGAAATCACGAACTTCTGCAAGACCCGCGTCAGCAAGAACAGCTGTGATTGCTGCAGTTAAGGTAGTTTTACCGTGGTCAACGTGACCAATAGTTCCAATGTTAACGTGCGGCTTGGAACGATCGAATTTTTCTTTTGCCATAGCTTATTTGTTTTTTGTTGTTTTTGTTACTTATTTATTTTTATCTCTATTCTCTTTAGTTGTGTTAGGTTAAGATTTGTGAGCTGTTGATCCCGACGATACTGTCAGGACGACCTCTCAAAAATTCTGTAGAGCTGTTGAGCAGGATTGAACTGCCGACCTCTTCCTTACCAAGGAAGTGCTCTACCACTGAGCTACAACAGCTTAATTTTGCCTGTTCCTTATTCAGATCTTAACCCCATAATTTCAGCAAAGAACGTTATTAACTCTTTTCAGCACGAAAAGTCCCTCATTTTTTGGGGACTTCCAAAAATCATCCGAATCGCAAAGCAGATCCGGATAAATCCTTGCACCACAAAGGGTTATTTCCAACTTCTCTTTTAATCTCTTCGTCTAAAATCCTTTCCAGGAATTCAGACTTTTGGAGCGAAAGACGGGTCTCGAACCCGCAACCTCCAGCTTGGAAGGCTGGAGCTCTACCAATTGAGCTACTTTCGCTTGTTTTATCCGTTTGCTTTCGCAAAAACTGAATAATTTAAGTCTTTTTTTAACCTTTTGCTATTGCTAAGGTTTATTGGCCAAGTGGGGAGAGAAGGATTCGAACCTTCGAAGCTTTCGCAACGGATTTACAGTCCGTCCCATTTGGCCACTCTGGTATCTCCCCTACAATAAAAAAAGAGCCGAAGAAGGGACTCGAACCCCCGACCTACTGATTACAAATCAGTGGCTCTACCAGCTGAGCTACTTCGGCTTTTTATTCTATTTCTTTTAAAGAACGTTTCCCTCTCTAAAATTGGGAGTGCAAAGGTAATAAAAGATTTTAATTGCGAACAGCAAAATTACTTTTTTTTGTCTTTTTTGAAGTTTTTTTTTTAACGAATTGAATTTCAAGGGGGATTTTTTTAAATTTATTGCGCAATTAAAAACCTTAAATGTGCAGAAGAATTAAATGAAGTTGGATATAGTACTAAAAACGCGCGCCAAATCAATAAATATACGGGGATTTAGGCAATATAGATTCATTAACAACACGCTGTTAACAGTTTCCCTTTTTTCAAATCTATGTATACTCAACTAATCTTTAGATTTGACTATTGACTATGTTTAAGAAAATAACCCTCATACTCTCCTTCCTTCCATTTCTGCTATCAGCACAAAGCAAGTCGCGTTATAAATACGAACTTATCGGTGGCGTTGGCATTGCCAATTTTCTTGGTGACCTGGGCGGGGCTGATAAAGTAGGTACCCACCTATTGAACGATTTTGAATTCAGGGCAACCAGGCCAAACATTGTGGCTGGCGTAAGATACAAGGTAAATAATTATTTTTCCTTCAAGGGGGTTTTTACTTCCGCCATAGTAGCCGGTAAAGACAGCTGGACCAATGAAACGTACCGTAACAACCGTAATTTAAGTTTCAGATCTCCCATCCTGGAGTTATCTGCGCAGGCCGAGTATTATTTTCTGCGCGAAAAGATGTCGGGGATCTATAAAATAAGCAATTTTAAAAAGAAAAGAAGCCGTAAAACTACAGCATACCTGCTGGCCGGAGCCGGTGTATTCTTCTATAGTCCAAGCGCGGAAAGCTGGAACGGAAAACGTTACAGGCTCAGAAAGATGCATACGGAAGGACAAGGATTGCCGGGAGGGCCAAAACAATATTCGAACTTTAGTATTTGTATCCCGGTTGGTATCGGCTTCAAATATTTAATTGACAGGAGATGGTCGATTGGTGCTGAAGTAGCATTACGCAAAACATTTACCGATTACATTGATGACGTAAGCGGCGAATACTATGATAACAAGGCGATATTACAGGCATATGGTCCGGAAGCAGCATATCTTGCAGATCCAAGCCTTGGGCTGATTAAAGGAGCTACTTTACCAAATGCGGATGGTAGCGGGGCTCAACGTGGTGAAATGCGTTACAAAGATTCATATATGTTTCTTGATTTTTCTGTAGCCTATAAATTCACAAAAAAACGCAGAACACGTTCTAAATTCTAACAGTCCATGTATACCGCGTCACACCCTGTGTCAAGGGCTGATTTCGATAATTATTATGCATTAAGGTACGCCGTTTTGCGGAAGCCGTGGGGACATCCTCCCGGATCTGAAAAAGATGAACAGGAAGATAGTTCTGTTCACGCATTCATTAAAGAAAATAATGCAGTACTTGCTGTATGCAGGTTGCAGCTAAACTCGGCAAACACAGGGCAGATCAGGTACATGGGTGTAAGACCCGACATGCAGGGAAAAGGACTTGGAAAGATTATTATTTCGTTTCTTGAAAAAGAAGCAGTAAATCTTGGTGTTAACGAAATCATTCTTCATTCGCGCGAAAATGCTGTTGAATTCTATAAAAGCTGCGGGTATGAGCTGGTCGAAAAATCCTACCTGATGTGGGGCGAAATTCAGCATTACCTGATGAGGAAAAATCTGTTAGCAAATAATTCCTTTAGTAATTCTAAAGACTAAGACGCAGATTTCACAGAAACATTCTAAATTAAAAATTGCACCGATTATTGATTTTAGGTGTATCTGTATCAATTATTAAATTTAAATTATCCGGATAACAATCAGCATAACCGGTGAAATCTGTGCCTGTATTTAGTTTATTTTAAATAATACACCACATTACTTTTTTCGTTGCTATTCGCTATCTTTGCTTCCTTTACAAAATGTAAGTTAGATTATGGAAGCAAATAAAGTTCGTCAAACATTTCTCGATTTTTTCAGATCCAAAGGTCATCATATTGTTCCTTCTGCGCCAATGGTGGTGAAGGGAGATCCTACGCTCATGTTCAACAACAGTGGTATGGCACCTTTTAAAGACCTGTTCCTGGGTAATGCTCCAATAAAATTTCCACGTGTTGCAGATACACAAAAATGCCTTCGCGTAAGCGGAAAGCATAACGACCTGGAAGAAGTTGGTGTAGATACTTATCATCATACTATGTTTGAAATGCTTGGTAACTGGAGCTTCGGCGATTACTTCAAAAAAGATGCTATTGCATGGGCGTGGGAATTACTTACAGATGTGTATAAAATTGACAAGGACCGTTTGTATGTTACCGTGTTTGAAGGAAGCAAAGATGATGGCTTAGGCTTTGACCAGGAAGCATTCGACACCTGGAAACAGTTTATTGATGAGAAACGAATCCTGAACGGAAATAAAAAAGATAATTTCTGGGAAATGGGTGATACCGGTCCTTGCGGACCATGTTCGGAAATTCATTACGACGGAAGGTGTGATGAAGAACGTAAAAAAGTAGATGGCGCAAAACTGGTAAACAATGATGATCCGCAGGTGATCGAGATCTGGAATAATGTATTCATGGAATTCGAAAGAAAAGCTGATGGTTCACTGATAAAACTTCCAAAACAACACGTTGATACGGGCATGGGCTTTGAACGCCTGGTACGTGTGCTTCAGAAAAAACAATCGAATTATGATACGGATGTATTCACTCCTCTTCTTGAAAAAATTGAGGAACTGAGCGGTTTGCGTTATAAGCCGGAAGACGAAGAGCACCACAAAAAACAAATGATCATTAACATTGCAATGCGTGTTATTTCAGATCATATCCGTGCTATTTCATTTTCTATTGCTGATGGCCAGTTGCCTTCTAATACAGGTGCAGGTTATGTTATACGCCGTATCTTAAGAAGAGCTATACGTTATGGCTATCAGTCATTGAACATGCGTGAACCATTTATGTATCGCTTGGTTCCAACGCTTGCCAATCACATGGGTGAAGCGTTTCCGGAACTGAAAACTCAAAAATTGCTGATAGAAAAAGTGATAAAAGAAGAAGAGGTTTCTTTCTTTAAAACACTTGAATACGGATTAAAGAGAATTGATACTGTTTGTGTAAATATGGTGAATGAGCACAGAACCTCTGACCTGGTGGATGGAAAAATTGTGTTTGAATTGTATGATACATATGGTTTTCCGCTCGACCTTACCTCTCTTATTGCGCGGGGTTATGGTTTAGGCATAGATGAAGCAAACTTCTCCAAACTTCTTGAAGAACAAAAAAATCGTTCGCGTGCTGCAGGTGTTGTAGATACTGATGACTGGATCTATACAGCTGTACAATGGAAAACAGCAAACGGCAGGGAAGTTGAATTTATAGGTTATGAAGCGCTGGAGTGTGAAAGCTATATCACGCGCTATCGTAAAGTAAAATCAAAGAATAAGGAAATGTACCAGCTTGTGCTTGATGTTACACCGTTTTATGCAGAGAGCGGCGGACAGGTTGGTGACACTGGCCTATTGGAAGCTGCAAATGATATCGTTCATATCCTCGATACGAAAAAAGAGAATGGCGTGATTATTCATATTACCGATAAATTGCCGGAAAATTTAACAGCACATTTTCATTCGCGTGTGGATAGGGAGAAACGTGCGATGACACAAAACAATCATAGTGCAACACATTTATTACATGCTGCATTGCGCCAGGTATTAGGCACTCACGTTGAACAAAAAGGAAGTTTGGTTAATGAAGAACACCTGCGTTTCGATTTTTCTCATTTTTCGAAAGTAACAGAAGAGGAGATCAGCCAGATCGAGCGTATTGTAAATGCTAAAATCCGCGAGAACATTAATTCTTCCATTAAACTGATGCCTTTGGAAGATGCAAAGAAAACAGGTGCTATGGCTTTATTCGGGGAAAAATACAGCGATATGGTTCGCGTGGTTACCTTCGATAAAAAATTCAGTATTGAGCTTTGTGGAGGAACACACGTAAAATCCACAGGTCAGATAGGTTTCTTAAAGATCGTTTCTGAAAGCGCTGTTGCTGCCGGTATACGTCGTATTGAAGCAATCACTTCATTAAAAGCCGAAGAATATGTGCAGAACCAGGCACATTTGCTTCACGAAATAAAAGATATCTTAAAGGCTCCAAAAGATATTACGAAGAGCTTACAGCACCTGGTAGACGAAAATCATCACCTGCAAAAACAATTACAGCATTTGCTGAAGGAAAAAGCACAGAATATCAAGAAACAATTGCTTCAGAAACAAACGCAGGTAAATGGTATTAACCTGATCTCTGAAGTTATTGAACTAGATAGTGCTGAAGAGATCAAAAATATTTTATTTGAAATCCGCAACCAGGTAGAAAATTCAGTTTGTGTAATTGGTTCTGAAATAAAAGGCAAGCCAAGTTTATCTGTTATTATCAGCGACAACCTTGTTAAAGATAAAAACATGAATGCTGTTTCCACTATCAAAGAGATCGCTAAAGAGATCAATGGTGGCGGTGGCGGACAGGCATTTTATGCTACAGCAGGTGGTACCAATGCTGAAGGTCTTTCAAAAGCAATTGAAAAGGTGAAAGATCTTATTTAAGCATGCCAACCAAGAGCAACAATACTACCTTTCTTTTTTCCTGCCTGGTTTTTGCAATTGCAGTAAATGTATTGTTGTTCCTGCTTAACGCGGTATTCTCACTCCACTACTCCATTGAGCTTGCTCTCGTTGTTTTTTTTGTGTGCTTTGGCTTTTCTTTCCTTTTCTTTTATTTTGTGTATCAAAAGATCATCTACACACGCATTGAGCAAACGGTAGAACGGCTTAAGCACTTTACTTCGAAAAAAATTCCTGAAGAGAATTACGATTACACTTATGATGCTGCAGATCCTTTGGAACAGCTGAACCAGGAGATTATTAAAATTGCAAATGATCGTCAAAAGGAAATTGAACATTTAACCAAGCTGGAAAATTACCGCAAAGAATACCTGGGTAATGTTTCGCATGAGTTAAAAACACCTATTTTCAACATACAGGGTTATGTTTCTACGCTTATCGACGGAGGAATAAACGATCCTACCATTAATATCGAATACCTGAAACGGGCTGATAAAAGCGTTGACAGGATGATCAATATCATTGATGACCTGGAAACCATATCCCAGCTGGAAACAGGTGCACTGGTTATTGATACGGAAAAATTTGATGTGGTTGGCTTATGCAAGGATGTAATGGAACAGCTGGAAATGGTTTCATCGAGGAAAAATCTGAACATCATTTTTGCGGAAGATTACAAAAAACCATTGAAAGTATATGCCGATAAGTTCAGGAT
>DASWXS010000086.1:0-4416 GCA_036405375.1 Bacteroidia bacterium | reverse complement strand
TCCTGCTTTTTTTCCGTTCAACATATTAGCAGGTTTTGACAACTGTTAGTGGCTAATGTGCAGACTTTAGCAAACGAAGAACTTAATGAAGGACAGCATAGCTTTACATTCGGACAGGAGAAGCCGTTGGCTTCAGGAATTTACCTGGTGAAGTTAAATGCAAATGGATATGTCAATACTTACAAAATCGTTGTGGGCTAAGACTCACAATTTGTAAAATTTGTTAAGCCGAATGACAAAATCACAACAGTACTGTTGAATTGTCATATACCAGTGAATTGGAATGTGAGTTGCATGCTTAATGCAAAACAACAACCATGTTCGATTTAGGATTATTATTGATTGCCGGTTTCTTTGCCCTGGTGGGAATGCTGGTAAGTATGCGATTGAAAAGTAAATTTCAGCAGTATTCACGTGAACCAATGAGTTCAGGATTATCGGGAAAACAGGTAGCGGAAAAAATGCTCCGCGACAATGGAATATATGATGTATCAGTGACAAGCACTCCGGGTTTTTTAAGCGACCATTATAACCCGGCAACCAAAACTGTTAATTTAAGCGCAGAAGTATATGAAGGGCGAAATGTAGCTGCAGCTGCGGTTGCCGCGCACGAATGCGGGCACGCTGTTCAACATGCCAGTGCTTACTCCTGGTTAAAAATGAGAACCAGTATGGTACCGGTTGTACAGGCAAGCTCTACACTGATGAATATTTTATTCATTGCCCTCGCTTTTGTTGCCTTTGCGCTTCCATCCATGGGTAATTCAATGTTGCTGTTAGTTATTATTTGCCAGGCTGTAATTACATTGTTCTCCATAGTAACCCTGCCTGTTGAAGTTGATGCAAGTAAACGTGCCCTGGCATGGTTAAACACGTCTCACATTACACGCGGACAGGAACATGCTGATGCAAAAGATGCATTGACCTGGGCAGCTTATACTTACTTTGTGGCTGCTTTGGGATCTATTGCCACTTTGATCTACTTCATATTGAGATTTACAGGTAATAACAGGGATTAACCAACTCAACACAAACGCCTAACGATTTGCCAATGGGACCTTCTTTTGCCTGCTCCATGCAACAAAGATCGCGAGAGTGAGCATAAAAATATTGAAACCAATGTCTTTTGCTTCGCCTCTTGAAATGTGAAAAACACAAGCGGCAATCATCAGCATAATTATTCCATAAGCTGTAAATAGGGTCAGTTTGGTTTTGACATGAAGAATTGCAGGTAACACAATACCAATCCCGGCTAATAAATCGATAATGCCGGTTACTAAAACAAGACTGGCATTATCTTTTACCCAGGGAAACGGCAGCTTTTCGGGTTGAACTATTTTCATAAATCCTGCCCAGGCAAAAGTCAAGGACAAGATTCCCTGCGCGATCCAAAGGACAATGTTCAATACTTTCTGTTTTTTATTTTCTGTTGTCATAATTATTTCTTTTGATGGTTCAAAAATAACTAGCTTTGCTATCCAAAGGATATTACTTTCCCATTGGAAAGTGCTATCCAAATGGAAAGTAACGTAAAATTTTAAATGCATGTTATCAAAAGCAGGTTGTCCCAAAACAATGCTCTCCATAAAAGATGCGGTTGAAGCAATCGAAGGAAGATGGAAAGTACTTATTTTATTTGCCTTGTCAGAAAAGCCAAAACGGTTCAAGGAAATTTCTAAAGCAGTAAGCGGGATTACGGATAAAACACTCTCTAAAGAATTGAAAAGCCTGGAAACAAACAAACTGGTGCGCAGGGATGTGTATGATACCTTTCCGCCAACGGTTGAGTATTCCATTACACCTCATGGCTTATCACTTGAAAAAGTGCTGGACGAGCTTCATTTCTGGGGTTTGCTGCACCGCAAAAAAGTAATTGGAAAATAAACCAGGATCAATTAATAATTTCTCCTTTATTATTTGCTAATCGTTCGCGCCACTTCTGAATTTCTTCCGGTGTTTGCCGTATCCATTCGGTTACTTCACCAACAATTTTCAACGGTGCTGTGCTACGATAGGAACGTGTTGGATTGCCCGGGAATTTTTTATCTGTAACATTCGGATCATTTTCGATGCTTCCCGTTGGTTCAACAATATAAACCCGTTCAGGTCCTTCACCCTTAGCTAAAGCCGCTGCAAGACCTGCTCCATTAACCAGGCCGGTAAAATAAATGTGATTCATAACAAGTTCAGAACTATAATTAGAGCCGAATCCTGCAGTCAGCACATCCCCCACTTTCAAATCTGCCCGGGTTCCATGATAAAAGGGACCACTATCAGATAGTTGATCTGTATATGACTTTGCCGATTCATAGTTCTTTTTTGCATTGCCAGAGTCACCCAATTCTTCGTAACATTTTGCAATGTTTATATACAGGGAAGGAAAAGCTCCTTTAACGCTGTCGTTATTAACTTTCAATCCATACTGCAAAGTTGTTTCCAGCCATTTTAATTTATCTGTGACATTTTTTTGATGCCGGGCCACATAATAAGCAGCAAGGTATTTTTCAAAGTCATTAGTAGCTTCGTTCCAGGCTTGCAGAAATATTTTTTCTGCCTCTTCAGATTTGCTATTTTCTTCCAGGTTCATGCCCTGTAGGCAGAGCTTAACTATAGTATTGTTTGGGTTGAATTCCATTTTGTAGATTATTTTGTCCTGGTTCTTAATTAAAGCAATTTGATTGCATAAGGTTTCCTATCTGTCAATAAAAGTTCCTTCGTACTTATCAAATGGCAAGGAGAAAAAACTTCCCCAATCACCCCAGTCCGGAGATTCATTCAAATTACCAACATAAAAAATCAGTTCGGTGTCTTCGTCTTCTATTACAGTTTCTACATTTAAATGATATTCTTTGATCAATTCGATTTTCTTTGAAATGCCTGTGCCAATAATTTTCAATACAAACAGATCTCCTTTTACACCTTGATTATTTCTAAATTCCAATACAATGGTATCCTCATCTATTTTTTTAACGTCGGTTAGTAATGGATATTTACTTATGATTTTCAATGTTATAAAAAACGGCTATCTAATATACAAATAATTTTCCGGGCAATTCTACTGTTTCAAAAACTCATCTACATCCTCTTTCGGGAAAGGCTCATACCCATCAAAGTAAAGTTTATTATCCTGCCCATACCAGCCTGATGAGTTACAATTATAGACAACTTTAATCGCAGGATTTAAAGTAAATATTCCCTTTTTATCCGTAAACAAATGATTCCCGATGCTATTACTAACAATGGAGTCGGTATACATACAACTCCTTTGCCGCCAAAGAGGCTGTCACTAAAATACTGAATTTCTGCAAAGAACGCCCAGTCGATGTCAACGACTGATGTTCTTCCTGATCCAAATACAACCGTTTTTGGTTGCCAACTTTTCTAAATTCCCTTTTTTAACAAGGTCATTTAATTGCTTTTCGCTGTCTGCTCTCGGTATTCCTGAAAGTTCGGAAAACTCCTTTGCTGTTAAAGAATGATATTTTGAAAAAAGCGTTTCCCAGTTTTTATCATATTCATTTTTGGTTGCAGTTGAATGAAGTTTTAAAACGGCAGTTTCATAGAAGGTATAAGGTTTTGATCCGTAAACTATTTCCTTTTGCCCGGTTGTGTCTGTAAAAAATAGTGTCGGAAAGCCTCTTACTCCGTATTGCTTTGCAATTTTCAGATCTTCTTCAAACAATATTTTTGCTTTTCCATCAAAATCGGTTTTTAGCTGCTCTGCATTTAACCCCACATTTTTAGCCGCTATTGCTAAGTTCTCCCATTTTGCAATATTCTTTTTTTGCAGGAAAACCATTTCCCTGATTTCCCTCAAAAACAAAAGAGCTTTCTCTTCGTCCTGCATTTGCGCGGCTTTAAATGCAATGGAAGGCGGATACGAAGAGTCTAAAGGATCTTCTAACCATACATCTCCGTCTATCGGCATATCATAATATACACTCACTTCATCCCAATGATGTGCAACATCCGAAGGTTTGCTGATACCGCCACTATTGTAGCTCCAATCGGGCAACAAGCCTCCCATTCGATAGTCAATTTCTACACTATTTCCATATTCCAGTTTTAATTTTCTTAATTGCGGTTCTATACCCCAGCAAGAAGAACAAATTGGATCAGTGAAGTAAATTACTTTAATTGGCTTTTTTATTTTTTTCGTTACAACTTTCGTCGCTATTGATGTATCTGGTATTCCACAAATACCTTCAATTGGGTCACATAAAAGAGGATTGTTTTTATTTTCCATTTTCTGATTTGTTTGAGTCCGGCAGCTTAAATTGCCAAGCATTATTGCAACTACCAGTATTTTAATTTTCATTATTTCAATGAGTTTTTAGATTTGAAAGTAGTAGCGTATTCCTACATTTCCTGTACAAAATTACCACACCTTAGATATATAATTACTATGGATTTCCT
>DASWXS010000085.1:0-4218 GCA_036405375.1 Bacteroidia bacterium | reverse complement strand
AAGGGCAGAAATTCTTTGAACTTCATTTAAAGTTTGAAGAGTTGTACAACAACCTTCAATTAAAAATAGATGAAATAGCCGAACGGATCCTGACCCTGGGGAATATCCCGATGCACAGTTATAGCGAGTACCTGAAAACTTCTTCCATTAAAGAGCATAGAAACGTATCGGATGGGATAAAAGGAATAAAACTTATAGTGGAGAGTTTCTCTACCATTATTCCGCTTCAACGGGAACTATTGAAACTTGCCGGAGATGCAGATGATGAAGGTACCAACGCATTAATGAGTGATTATATTCGTGAACAGGAAAAACTGGTATGGATGTATAACGCTTACTTAGGATAAACAATAAATAACAAATAATAATATGGAAACAACAAAAGTAACATCAGTAGGATCTAAATTTCCACAATTTAAAAAACAGGCTGTAGTATCAACAGAAAAAGGAAGAGAGTTCGCAGAGATAGGGAACGACGTTCACACTACAAATGGCAAATGGATGGTAATGTTCTGGTGGCCGAAAGATTTCACCTTCGTATGCCCGACAGAGATTGCCGAATTTGATAAGCACAACGGAGATTTTGCAGACAGGGATACCGTGTTGATTGGCGCTTCTACCGACAGTGAGTTTGTTCACCTGGCATGGAGAAAAAATCACGATGATCTGAAAAACCTGAGTATTCCAATGCTTGCTGATACTTCCAAATCTTTAGCAGAAGAGCTGGGAATATTAGACACCAATGAAAAGATCGCATACCGTGCAACATACATTGTAGACCCTGAAGGTACAGTTCGCTGGATAAGCGTTTATGACCTGAATGTAGGGAGAAATGTAAAGGAAGTAATACGTGTGCTGGATGCATTGCAAACGGATGAGTTATGTCCTTGCAACTGGCAAAAAGGGGAAGAGACGATACATGCATAAGCAATTAAAAATGAAAATTGAAGAATGAAGAATTATAAGTCAAACGCAACTTTTGAATACCGGTTTCATTTTTCAATTTTCCTTATTCAATAATTAAAATTATGGAAACAATAACAAACGATACATTAAAAGGGCTGATGAATGTAATCAATTACTCATCAGAAACTCCGCAGGCTTTGTCAGGCATGGCTGAGCTGGATGCACGTTATTTAAAAGATCTGAAGATCAATGTAAGTAATGCCCTGAGCTACGAAAACTTAAGTGAGAAAGAAAGTGCCCTGCTTGCATTAAGTGTAGCGATCAATGAGAAAACAACAGACCTGATTGCTTCCTTCACTGAAAAAGCAAAAGAAAAAGGAGCTACAGATGCCGAGATCAGCGAAACATATGCATGTGTTTCGTTACTCAATGTAAACAATGTGTTTTACCGCTTCAGGCATTTCAATAAAAAAGAGTTTTATACAGCAACACCTGCAGGAATCAAAATGACCATTATGGGAAACCCGGTCCTGGGAAAAGAGTTTTTTGAGCTCATGAGCCTGGCAGTATCTGCTTTGAACGGCTGTGAATTATGTGTGAATGCACACGAAGAGTCGTTAATGAAACTGGGAACAAGTCAGCAGCGTGTATATGACGCTATTCGCCTGGCTTCAAATATCAAAGGATTAAGTATATTCTTTTAGTTGGTTGATTAGGTTGGGTTGATGAAAGAAAGGCTGTTCTGAAAAGAACAGCCTTTGACTTTTTAGAATGCCCGGTTGATCCCAATCATCCAGCGGAATTGCAGGTAATCTTTTTCTGCATACGGCAAACGATTAATGAATACCGGGAAATCAGCACGGATGCTTAACGGTTTCACTGTTTGTAATTTACCAAAACGTTTAATGATCACTTCCAGCCCGGCTCCGGCATCAGCCATTACATCTGTAAATGCCATATTCTCTGTGGTATAATTCGAATTGATCACACCTGCATCACCAAATAGATACGGAGTCAGTTTCAATGTATTTCTGAACAGTGCTTTATCCAGCTTCACCAATTTATCAAACTCAATTTCCATGCTTGCAGAAGTTCCTGTCATTCCTTTGTAATTATAATGAGGTACTCCGTTTGCATCACCGCTGTACAATAGGTAACCCATATAACCACGAAGATTTAATCCGCCGCCCGCAGCAAAGTTGCTCGTTTTAGCACCAAAATCGAATGGAGGAAGAATACCCATTGAACGGGTGTATTTATTATCCATTAATTCCTCAGGATTTGCTCCCGCCACGTATAACATCGATTCTAATGGAACATTATTACCTGTTCCAACCTGCGCAAACAAACGTGTATTAATATTTACGATTCCTAATTTGCTTTTGGTAATCCAGGTTCCTGTTACATTCGAATAATCATAATCACTGTATAAGAAAGGCGTTTTTAGTGCAAGGCTCCATTTTGCGGTTCCTTTCCTGTATGTGTAATCATGATCGAAGCTAACATTCATTATATTATTCAATTTCCCGGGAAGCCAGTGATTTTTGTAGATCAGGTAAGTAAGATCATTATCCACATCGCGCAACATGGTTTTTAACTGAACAAATAACTTATTTTTATCGTTATTGCTCTTCTTCTCGAAACCAATCCATGCAGAGCTCAAACCATCCAGCTCCCGAATGCTGGCGCTGAAGGCCGTGCGTTTCATAAATTTATCGGTAGAAGTTTTATAGTTTATAAGGAAAGAAACAAAATCATGGCTATTAATATGTTCATCTGTTAGATAAGATTGCCCTATACCAGAATTGAACCAAACCGTAGCATCAAATACATTCTTTATACCCATATAATTTCCGTTGGCATGCGCGCCAAATTTTACACCATCAAAACCATTATACCATAATGCTGGACGATAAAATAATTCATAATTGTTACGATCCGGCAGATTAAAAACTTTCGAATCCAAGCTTACACTAATATTCTTTTTACTCGAATTATTCACTCCATTTACATCAGCCAGGCGATGGGTTGTATCGATCACCACATTTTCAATTCCTCCGGGAATGGTTACTGTTGCAGTGTAAGTTGTTTTTACTTTGTCCCAACCTATCCAGCGCGGAAGAACTGTTGCATTTGTTTTTTTCTCGAACCAGGTATTTGGGATATAGAAGTTTTTTGCAGAAGAATCTTTTGAGAATACAGTGAAATCAATCGGCATCTGCATACGACCAATTCGTTTGAATGTAATTTTGTATTGGTCTTTCGATTTCCTTACTTTCTTCACTTTTGTGACCGCGTAATCGATAGTTTTGGTCGTTTCCAGCCATTGATCGAAAAACCAGTTCAGATCTGCTTTAGCAGTTTTTGTAATCGAATTCCTGAAATCTTCCGGGTATGGATGACAGAAACTCCATTCATCAAAATAATTCTGCATCGCAGCTACAAACAAGCTATCACCTAAAACATATTTTAAATTATACAGCATCACTGCCATTTTAGAATATACCTGGCTGTAACCCCCACCGTGCCTGATACCTCCATTAAATCCATCGCTATGTGTATTTAATGTAACTTCTTCTCCTTTAATAAGAGAATTGTAATAACCATAATACACATCGGTTTCACGCACTTTATTCTTCTTATGATAATTATCTACATATTTCCCACCACTATATTCAATATCATAAACGCCTTCAATATTTTCCCAGGTATCAGCAGTATAAAACTGTGTAAAACCTTCATCCATACAAGCCCTGTACGTTTCGTTACTTCCCACCATTCCAAAAAACCAATTGTGCGAAAGTTCGTGAATGAACAATCCGCGGAACTCAGGATCATATCCGCCATTCAACGCAATCATTGGATACTCCATTCCATCCTGTGCATCAGCAGAAATCATTTTCGGATACGCATACATACCAATGTTCGTTGAATTGGTTTCAATGATCTTTGCAACATACCTGGCAGCATTTACCCAACCTGCAGCATGAGGTTCCTGCACTAAAGCAATGCAACGGATATTTCCAAAATGTGCTTCACCAATGCGGTATGTTGGATCGAAGGTATAAGCAACATCATGCACATTGATAGCAGAGAACTTCCATGTTTTTGTAGTTCCATCACGTTTCACCATTTCTCCTGCAGGTGAATTCCATGGTTTCTTTTTGAAATTGGAGATATCCAGCTTTTCGCGTAATTCTATTGGCAATACCTGCGGCTCATTGATCATTACTCCTGTTCCATCAAGAATATAATGATTCGGAACGGTGATCTCTACGTGAAATGCACCATAATCTCCATAAAATTCATGAT
>DASWXS010000084.1:0-5206 GCA_036405375.1 Bacteroidia bacterium | reverse complement strand
AAAGGAAAAGGTACGATATCAAACAGTAATGCACCCAAAAACACCAAAAAATACTGCCACCACATAACGTTTTTATGGTGAATATTCAATTTGGATGCCAGTGGGATTTTAGAGGAAAGTGTAAGGGTGCTCACCGAGGCGAAGAAGTCGGGACCTTTTTATTACAGGTTTTAAGGATCTCGACTACGCCTGCCTGTCGGCAGACATGGCTCGATCTGACAGTAGTGTATACGATCAGAAGTAATTTTCCAAAAACGGCTTCATTTCTGTTTCTATGTCTTTACGTAGCTCCATCAGCCGTATGGCATATTTTTCAAGTGCGATCTCATGATCGGTATGTGGTTCCCATTTTTTGGATTCCCTGGGTTTACCATTTTCATCGATAGCAACAAACACAATTACACAATGTGTGGTTTTAATAAATTTATGACCTGTAATGGGTCTTGAAAATACATCACATGCAATGTGAATGCTGGTTTTCCCGGTATAGATCACCCGGGCAACAATTTTTACCAGGTCGCCGATATGAATAGGTTTGAAAAAACGAATACCACCTACATACAAAGTTACACAATAGCCTTCTGCCCATGAAGTGGCGCAGGCATAGCCCGACTGGTCGATCCATTTCATAACGGCACCACCGTGTACTTTTCCGCCATAATTCACGTCACCAGGTTCGCTGATAAACTGGAAGGTTAACTGATTTTGCATAAGGCTTGTTTTGTTGTATATCGAAGATAGGAAATTTTAAATAAAGAGAACAGCATTTACTTACTCTTCAAAAAATCACCGTCAATGATCAAAAGTTTTGCCCCATTTGCAGACAGGGAACGATGAGAACTCAGATCATCCGATACAATATAAGTCATGCCCTGGCTTAGTTTTACTGCCGCAGCTCCATGTTCATCTTCACTGATGAATGATCCTTCCAGGCAATAAACGATATGACCTTTCTGGCACCAGTGATCGGCTTTGTAATTTTCGGAATAAGTTACCGTTCTAAGTCTTAAACCTTTGAACTCTATAGTTTGCCAAAAGGAAGTACCGGTTTCTCCTTTGTGTTCGGTTTTTAGAACACCTGACCAGTCTATAGTCTGAAAGGGTATTGCGCTCATGATGTTTTGTTTTTATCGTCTTACATTCGATGAACACTAAATTATCCCTTTTCCTTAAATAATCAAAAAACAAATCAGATGCAATACTGGGGATCGCCTTCAAGAATCTTCTGTTCCAATTTTGGTGCTTCACCGGCTTTCCATAAACGGGTGCTATGTACCACACGGTAGTTCAAAGGACCACCATCTTCACGCTCATTGCGTTCAAGCGGGCGCGGGATACATACAAACTCTGTAGAAAGCTCTTCGCTGGTAGCAGTTACCAATGCATAACCGTGTCCACCGTAATCAACCAACGACAAATGTGGAGACAGGTCAGGGTTACGAACGGAACGGGCTTGCTTCATATCTCCGGTTTCTTTTAACTTCAGTGTTGATTGTACTCCATGCAGCATGCTAACGTTCATAGAAGGAATCAGTTTGCCATCAGGCTGATCGATCAGGTGCAGCACACGTTTTGGATGTTCTTTTTTCATGGTTACTTCTGTTACTTCAAAAGAAGTTTGCTGTGATATGGAACCGGTAATGAATTCTACTCCGAGTGGTTCGAATTTTTTTGGTGGCAGTGCTTTGGAAGCTAAGCCTGCAGAAAACGCGTGGCGATCTCCGGCAACAATACAAAGGCCTGTTATGTTTTTATCTTTTACAAAATCAAAGATCTCATCTTTATCACGAAGAAAGCGATTGTCTATTACTGTGTAGCCCATATCTTTGGGCCAGTTGGCGCCTAGCTCACCGGGTAAATTGTGATAGTCGCTGCGTATTTCCATGGTGCCAAAGGTATGTCCCCAGATTTTCCAGCGTGCTTTGGAAGCTCCGAGTTTTTCCAGGAACCATTTTCTTTGTTCGCTGCCTAAAAAAG
Source organism: Bacteroidia bacterium (assembly GCA_036405375.1). Lineage (GTDB taxonomy): Bacteria > Bacteroidota > Bacteroidia > B-17B0 > Aurantibacillaceae > JADJDM01. The sequence continues at coordinate 3,229 of DASWXS010000084.1, read as the reverse complement.
TTTGTGCATGAACATCTTTTGTTGGATTCGGAATATCCTGGTCGTTGAAACGAATGCTTTCAGGCGGTTTGCCACCGTTGTAAAGTTTACCGTAATTCATCATCTCAAAAGGAATTTGCGGTGTGACCCTTGGAAATCCTTTCACATTAAAGTCATCAGTAGAAAAATCAGGCGAGCGGAACGACCAATTATCGGTTAATAGCAGATCAACATTTTTTCCGAAACGCATGGTGCGTTGGATTTTGAGACTGTTGATCGCCAACAGATTATTAGGTTCTTCTGAAAGTCCATCATCGTTGAATTCTTCCATAGGTGCATCCACTACTGCCGGAGCCTGGAATTTTTCGAACTTCGGGTTACCGGGTTGTTCAACCCGAGCGGGAATAAATTCCCACCAGGCCTGGTTGGCAAACACTTTTTGGTTTTGTGCCGGAGCATTGTAGGCGCCTCCTGCTACATACCAGCTTTGAAATCCAGCCCAGGCAAATTCGTGATTATCCCAAACACACACAAAAGGCCAGCGGGCACGTGCATCCTGCAGATCAGGATCTTCCAGGTATGCGCGGTAGAGTGTACGGTAATCCTCTAAGGTAACAGGCAAATGAAAATTACTCACCTTTCTGCCTTGTGGAAACTTATACAGATCGCGGATTCTACGGCCACGATTTCCATTCGGATTGTCTTCTGCATACCAGGTAACTTCGTAAATAAAATCACCCAGGTGCAATACAAAATTTAGTTGTTGATCTTTCAGGCGCGCTTCATCTTCAAAGATCATTTTCCGGTAAGCATGCAGGGAGCCTTCGTTAGGACATTGGCAACTTACAAAAGTAAAACGAACAGGTGTGTCCGAATCCTCTTTGGGTGCTGTTATGGTACGGCCGATGCGGCTGGCAAAACCATGCTCATCAATAAAACGGTACCAATACTCGCGATTAGGTTTGAGATCATTTGCTAAAAAACGGCAAGTCCAATCTGAATCGGAACTGATTTGCGCGGTACCGCCTGCAACTATTTTTTTGAATTTAGGACTCGTTGAAATTTCAACAGTCAGCTTTTGAGCAACGCTGTCATTTACAGGCGGGCGTCGAGTCCATAAGATCACGCTGTTGAATGTAGGATCGCCCGATGCTACACCTTGTGGAAAGAGATCACGCCGTTCAATGGTAGTAGCAGGGATTTTGTTAGCCCAGCCTTTTTTTGTTGCTATAGCAAAGCCAATGGAAATAGAGGCTTGTAAAAATTCACGACGACTTAAATTCATGTAATTTCTGTTTGCTGATTTTTAATTCGGAACTCATCACAAAATTATCCGGCAAAATCAACAGTCATAAACAATTGTTATGAGTGGCAGGATTTCTGTTTTTGTCTGGTGGAAGATAGGCGCGAGCGGTGATGAATCCTTACCACTATCGGGTGGTATCGGACGATTTGTTTTATTTCAATATCATTCTTGTTAGCATCCATGTAGGATAATAAAAATCGCTTTTATGAATAAAATACACCTGGTTATTGTAAACCTTTATTGTTTTTGGAAAAGTAAAAGGGATTTTATAAGTTTTAGTGGTTTTACCCGTTTGAACATCAATTTCTCTTAATTCGCTGATACCTTTTGAGGCGTACAAGGAGTATGCTTTCCCACTCACAGGATCCGTAAGTATTTCCCTTTTCCAGTTTTTTTCTTTGTGATAGGATATGGGAATTTTTTCAAACCCACTGCTGTCTGCAAACGATTTGATAAGAATAGAATTAACATGGTCAAAAATATATACCTGTCCTTTAAGGTTAAAGATTGGAGCATATATTTCTTTGAATTCAATGGTTTCAGCAAATAGGCGGTCTAGTTCAGGGCTTCCGTGCCCATACATTTCGGCACGTGCTTTTATTTCTTCGTTATAGATTTCTTCTTTTCGTTTTACCGCTATTTCGTCGTCCTGTATAGCAGCAAAAAATTTTTGCTCTTTACTTTTTTTATTCACTGTGAAATAAGTTACGCCATAATTTACAGTCAGGAAAGGGTGAAATCCAATATCCAGCATTTCTGCTCCATATTTATTGCCCAGGTATAAATTATCACCATCGGCAGTTTTGCATGGGTAAATTAGTTTTTCGAAGGTAGTAAGATTTACGGGAGGCATTAATTTTAACTGGGTTGAATCGCAATAGATCTGGTAAGTTTTTTTAGTGCCAATCAAATGGTTGTTACCCAAACAATCGGTAAAAAGTGCCACAGCCTCTTCAGGCACATTTATTTTACTTAGCGTATCCAGTGAAGTGCTTAATAGGATCAATTTTGCTTTCAACAGATTATTGGTATAGGTGATAAGGATAATCTTCCCATTTTCTAAGACGTAATCCAGTACATTCTGACTTTCTTTTTTGATGATGTGTTCAATGGCCTTTGAATTTATGTTTACTTCGGTTAATTCCTGTATATCAACGCTCATTTCTATTGTGTGCGTAATTATATTATAAGCATCAACCTGGACGTATTTGGTTTTATATCCAATGCGGGAGAGCTGAATCACAGCTTTTTTGTTTTTACAATTCAATGTGAAATTTCCGGTGCTATCTGTGTTAGTCCCTGACAGGCTTTGATTTAAGCGGATGCTAACACCTCTTAACGGCTTTTTTGTAATTTCTTCTATTACTTTACCTTTTATTTGATATAAGGTGTCCTGTGCCTTTAGAACAAGACCAGAACAGATTATCAATAAAAAAAGTAATAACGTTTTCATGGCTTAAATAAATGATGATTTATTTATTGACGTTCAATCTGCATTTTTCCATACTGTAATGCTTTTTTTGTGCAAAAACGCTGATAAGGCCTTGAGAAAACCGGTCCAAGCATTTGAGCTAACAAATTCCCTGGAGCAGACCAAGTGTGAATTTTAAAGATCAGTTCACTGTTCTCTTGTTCAACTGTAAAAACGGAAATACCTTTTTCTACGTGACCTTCCAGTGTTTCGTAGCTGAAGCCTTTTTTGTTAGGTTCGTTAATAATTTCTTTGATACGTACACCAAAGATCAGTTTTTGCGAAATTGTTTTTACAGGCGGAATATAAACCTGCTGAACGATGGTATCGCCTTCTTTCATCTTTCTGTTCTCAAGGTTCCACTGCGTTTCGAATATTAAGATGTTATCCGGGAAAATATTGTAATTAAAGAAGAAACTTAAATCCAGTTGTTCAAATGTTTTTGTTGTAGTTAATTTAATGATAGAAATATT
>DASWXS010000083.1:0-2380 GCA_036405375.1 Bacteroidia bacterium | reverse complement strand
TATGCGGTAGCCCAATTCGCGCTCCAGCCGTCTGTGTTTTGAGAGACAATCGTTCCCGCTACGAAGTTCGAAGTATAGAAGCCCGTTCCGGTCATGCGCGCCAGGCGCAGGTTATCCACATAATAACCATAGCCCGCAGCCAAAGAGGTATTCCCCGGTACAAACTCCGCTTTTATCGAAACACTTCCTGTCGGAGCAGTAAAAGTAAGCGAGGCCAGGAAACTGCTGGCATTGTTGTATCTCAGTGCCTTTAAGCGTGTAGCAACACCACTGGCATTGATACTGTAGATAATCAGGGAGTCTTCCATGGTTGTGGTCAAAGAACCCGCTGAGAAGCCGCCTATTCCACCACCGCCGGAGTAAATGTAGTTCACGTTGGCGGTAAAGCGGTAAACAACCTATGATACTAATTTGGGCACCACCCTGATGAAACCATTCCGTGCCTCCATGGTTTATCAGCGTCGGGCTTTCCACGCTACACGGTAGCTTGCTCCAATCCCTGGTGCGGGAATCCAGTCTTAAGAAATAATTCCTCTTATTTTTGAATAAAATCTCCTGATTTATATTAAATAATGAAAACCTACCAAACCTATTCCACCGCTGTCAAAATTTACTATTCTCTCAATTTACAGCAGCAATTTGTATCTGAAAACATCCGATCCAAAATACCGGTTACAACATCAAATTCCTGGAAAAAGAATTCTTTTGCCACAATTATCGGAACTGATTTAGAAAAAAATATCCATCAAAATCTTTCTGAAATCCAATTGCTTTATCACCCCTATGGAACTATTCCTCGAAAAATGGTTGCTGCGCAAATTCGTTTGATGATTTTATTGATCTCTTGTTTTAATAAATCTGAATTTCAACAAGCTATTCGAAAAAGAAAGATGAAGTTCATCAATTTCCTGGAGCGATTCGAAGATCAAATCTCGTATAAGCAACTCGGAAAAATTTTACAGGTTTCCCATAAAACACTTTACCATTGGCGAACACAAGTAAAATATAAGTGTGAAGCTTCTGCGCTTTTGCTTTGCGCGAAAAGGCATCCCAACCAGGCAACAATAGCAGAAGTCGCTATCATTAAACAATGGCTCTCCAAATCAGAATATGCTCATTGGGGAATTCATTCCATTTGGGCAAAGGCTTTCAAAGAAGGCATTACTCATCTTTCCAAACAGGCCTGGTATCATTACAACCAATTACTTGCGATCCGAAATTCAACGGTGATTGGATCTAAAAAGAAACACAAACCACTAGTTGCGGAGCGAGTTAACCAAATCTGGCATGCAGATATCACCGTTTTCAAAACATTGGATGGAGAAAAGCACTATATATATACAGTGATGGACAATTATTCCCGGTACATCCATTCGTGGAGAATCGAAACGGTAGTTTCAGCCAAAATCAGATTGGAAACTATTCATGATTCCATCACAAGTGCCTTTCAGGGTAGAGAATTTCAAAACCTACAGTTGGTGACCGATGGCGGTCCGGAAAATGACAATCAAACATTGAAAGCCTTTATGGATCAGCACCAAACAAGTATTCATCATACCATCGCTCTTCGGGATATTGTTCAATCAAACTCCATGATGGAGGCTTTTTACAGAACTACTAAATATCAATGCCTTTACCTGAAACAAATTCCCAATTGCAAACAGCTAATGAGTGAATTTGAATCATGGATCAATGAATACAATAATCAAAAACCGCATTATGCGCTGGGCATTTATACACCTTACGAAATTTTGAACGGACATGACAAATGCGAATCTTTTTCTGAAAGAATGAAACTTGCTGCTCAAAACAGACGAGAATTCAATAGAAATGCAAGTTGCAAGGTAAAATGCAATGAATAAAGGAAAGCAAAGACCCAAATTCCGTGACTTAACAGAACTTGTAGTTCGTTAAAGTAAAGACGAAATCAACCAAGAGAGCCTTGTTTCCAAGACTCCTCTAGATCTCTTTATTTTCAAGGTATAACGAAATTTCGTAGCGTGTTTCTAAGAAAGTTTTAGACGTCGCTGTGCTAAACAAGTCTCGAACATTACCATAATTTGATACACTACCACCTAGGCCCCGTTACCCCTTTTACTTCTTCTGTAATAAAGTAAACACTTCATCATTATATCGCGTATAGCATACAACACCATATTTCTCGCTCCAATTGAACGATTTAACCATTTGATTACCACTGTCAATATCAACGGTAAATTTATCTTGTGTAATTTTAAAAGTAATAATGGATTTATTTAAATAGGGTATAAAAAACTCTTCTTGATCTAACATCTTCAAATTAGTCAAATCATCAGTATACAGGTCGCTTACATATATCATTTTATTGCAATATGAAGCATTATCATTTTGAGACTCTTTA
>DASWXS010000082.1:0-2364 GCA_036405375.1 Bacteroidia bacterium | reverse complement strand
AAAAGTAGATGTTTTTTTCAATTGGCATCATCTTATTTTATCAAAATTAACATTTCACACGTATTTCATAGAAAGAAAAAATGATCTCTATTCCTACCTTTACTATCCAAATAACAATCCTATGCTAAAGAAAATTATGCTTATCGTCGTTTTATCTGTTTTCGGCGTTAAAATCACAAATGCCCAAATAATAAAATTGCATTCTCAATGGGCCTTCTCTACAAAAAAAATAAACGATTGCGAATATGACCTTATTTTTACCGTAACTCTTGACAAAGGATGGCATACCTTTTCAATTGTACCATTAAAAGGGTTTGAAAAGGAAGTTGCCACCACAGAAATACTCTTTACCCCAGGCAAAGAGTATACGCTTGTGGGATCAATAAAAGAAAGTAAGCCAACACCTGAGTATGATCCAACAATAGAACAAACAGTTCAGGTACATTATAATAAGGTAACTTTCACCCAACGTGTCAAATTAAAATCTGCGGGTGACCTGAAAATAAGTGGTACATACCAAAACCAATCCTGCAAGGAAATGTGCGAAACGGCTCCCAAGCGCAAATTTAATTTCGATCTGTCGGGAGTATCCTGTAACTAAAGCCCGATCATTCGTTATACCAGTTGTTATAACGAAATTATGAATCTGACATTACGCGTTTTTCGTCTCTTAAAGGCTATCACGTTGTTCCTGTTATGTTGCCCGTTTATCAAAGCTCAGAACATAATTCCCGATTCGGGTTTTGAAAACAACAAATTCATCCCGGTAGATTTTTCCGGAATTGGAGCTTCCAAAACCTGGTCAAGGCCAAGCCTGGGAACCAGCGACCTGTTTTGCGAATGCAATAAAAAGCAGAAAAAAATATCATTGGTTGATGTTCCCCAGAACCCAATGGGTTACCAGGAGGCACATTCCGGAACATGTTATGCGGGAATATTTGCATACTCACACGGATATTACAGGGAATATTTGCAAACACCACTCAAAGAGCCACTTGAAAAGAACAAGACCTATTTATTTTCTATGTATGTGAGCCTGGCCGATTACTCGCGAACATATATCGATCAACTCGGCGTTTGTTTTTTAACTGATAAAGTTACTTACAATTCATCCAATGCTATTGGAGACCTAAAGCCTGTATATATTGACACAAAAACTACTCCCGGAAAGGAAGAAAAAGAATGGCACCGGATCACTGCAACCTATAAAGCACATGGAGGAGAAACATATATTCTTATTGGCAGCTTTTTAGTTCAAAAAGTTCAGAAAACAAAATTCAAACTGCCGAAAGAAATAAAATCACAGATCAATCAGCATGCTGAACGCGACGCTTATTATTTTATTGATGATGTAAGCCTGGTTGAAACAACTGCCATTGAAGCAATGGATACAAACCTGCTTTTACCTGCAATGATTAAAGACAGTATTCCTATTTCACGAGCCTTTACATTAAGTACGATTTTATTTAAAACAAATGAAACAGCATTGCTACCTGCTTCTTTTCCGGAGCTTGATACATTAGCGGCATTTTTACACAGGAACATTCATTTGTATCTTGAAATTGCAGGACACACAGATAACTCGGGAAATGAAAAAGCAAATATCAAGCTTTCACAGGGACGTGCGAAAACCGTTTGTGATTACCTTGTCTCAAAAGGTATTTCAAAAGCAAGAATAACACACCTTGGCTATGGAAGCTCAAAACCATTGGTAAGCAATAAAACCAAAGAAGGCAAAAAGCAAAACCGGAGAGTAGAGTTCAAGCTGACAGAACCAGGCTCTGATCCTTAGTAAACTTATCCCAGTTTAATTTCGTGGTACACTTTATAATTACTGAATGTACCGTTTTGCAGCTTCCTTTCGAGTACAGTGATCTTATTACACAGGAACTGATCTTTAAGTCCCACATTTTGTACAATACGTAATCCTTTATCAGCAATAGCGGGCTCAATACTCCGGGCAACCGACACATGCGGAACAAAAGATCTTAAGGGAAGATTAAACAATTCACACAATTGTCCCTGTATTTTTCTGATTGGCTCTTCTCCTTCCACTTTCGCGTAAATGGTTTTCGAGCTATTAGCATGCTCAAAGGAATCAAAACCATTTACACTAATCTTAAAGGAAGTGCTCTGGGAAAACACCTGTTGCATTGCTATTAATGTATGCTCACTCATCGGCACAGAAGAATGAAACGATACCAATGAAATGTGTGCAATGGAATGAAGGTTCTCATTGGATAAACCAATTGTACGGTTCAATGTGATCTTCATTCCTTTTACTTTTTGTTTAATAGCCGCGGGTGGTGAAATAAGAAGCAGATATTGATAAAATACTTCCGGTAAACGGTTAGCCGCTTTTGC
>DASWXS010000081.1:0-3920 GCA_036405375.1 Bacteroidia bacterium | reverse complement strand
TGGTAAGTTTAGCTTTTACGTCGCGGATCATAAAAATCAGGAATTGTTTTATCCTGTTCGGGATCTTTAGTGTACTTTCCGGTTTTACCGATTGCTCCGTAACTTTTTCGAGCTTGCTTTCGATAAGCTCGGTGTAATGCTCATTCCACTCACTAGGAGTGTATTTACGTGTGGTGGTTTGATTTCCATACTCATCCACAACCTTGGTCTCAATAATGTTGAAGATCAATTCCGGGTTTACGTTACCACAGCTCACACACTCACTGTCTTCTGAGTTTACGTGTTTTACCAAACGTTTGAAGTAGATCACTGCGTCAACAGGATTTCCATAATATACAGGATATCCGCCCACGTCAAGGATCTTCAGCTTATCAAACATTTTGAAGATGTCGGAAGAAGGTTGATGGATCACCACAAATACCAGCTTACCTTTCAAGGAAAGCTCCTTAAGTAAGTCCATGATATTTTCCGAGTCGCGTGATGATAAACCGGATGTTGGCTCGTCTACGAATAACACGGCAGGTTCACGGATCAGCTCCAAACCAATATTCAAACGTTTTCTTTGCCCACCTGAAATAGTTTTGTCGAGTGGAGACCCAACTTTCAGATCTTTTCTATGCTCCAAACCAAGATCTGTCAATGTTTTCATTACCATTGCAGAAATGGTTTCATCATTCAGGTTCCCGAAACAAAGTTTAGCGTTGTAAAAAAGATTTTGATATACGGTAAGCTCTTCAATCAGTAAATCATCCTGCGATACGTGACCAATTACACCTTCAATTTTATCTTTTTCCTTATGGATGTTGATTCCGTTGATATACACACCTCCGGAGCTTGGTGTTTCCTGCCCGTTAAGTACATTCAGTAACGTAGATTTACCGGCACCGGAACCACCCATGATCCCGATCAGCTTCCCACTTTCTTCAGCAATATTGATGTTGCGTAAACCAAGGTTTCCACCTTTAAATTTGTAGTCGAGATTTTTTGCAACAAAAGAAATCTTAGCCTGTGCGCTATCGGCAAGGAATTTTGAAATTACATCGCTGTAATAGATCGGCTTTACTTTTGTACTTCTTAATGAAGAACCCGGAGTAAAAATGTATACTTTGTCTGGAGCAATTGCCTGCCCGTTCAATGAAAGATCCTGGTTACCGATCAGCTTCATTATGTACATTCCAACACTTGGAACATTCATTACCCATACCGATACATCAGGATTGAACTGATCGCATCTTACATGCTTAATGTTTGTTTTTGTGTTCTCTATACTTTGGTTGATGGTAAGTAAATGATGAGCGTCAGGATATTTAGCAGGATCGTCCTCAATAAATGTTTTTAGATTGGTGAACTCTTCAAAAGGGATATTAAATGTGTCGGCTACGGTAGAAACGAATTCGTATTCCTGCTCAGAAATTTCAGCAGAAGAGTGAATAAATTCCAGTAAGCGGATCAACACGATCACTTTCTGGTTTTGCTCCAGCTCTTTGTTGATCTCGGTACAGATCTTCAGAACCTTTACAGAGTTTACAGATGTACGTTTTGCTGTACCATCCTTCTTTTTGGAAACCTGGTGGTGACTTTCCAGGAACTCATCAAACAGGGCCAGGTAACGATCTACTAATTCCTGGTTAAGTTGTTGCTTTAAAAAGGACTGTACAATGCTTCTACCTGTGTTTGTAACTCCGTCAACTTTTGCGATAATGGCAAAAAGCTGCATTAGGGCCCGTAATATTCGTTCACTCATAAGGTTATGATGTAGCTAAAATAAGTTTGCAAGTTAATTAATTCTATCGTGATTGGTACATTTCGGATCAAGTTTTTTATACCTCCGGAAACAAAAAAAGCACAGGTTTTTTAATACCTGCGCTTTAGTTTATGATGTTGATAATTAGTTAAATAACTTCGTAGGGACGGATGTAGCTTTCAAAGTCAACTTCAGCAATTTTACATGCATCCATTTTTTTTGTGTTTAGCTTTTTAAGATCCCGTGCATTTAATTTTCGCGAATCGATAGAGCTCGTAAGCGCCTTTACTGTCATAAGTTTCTGCAGTCTTCTGCTCGTTTTAAGGGAGTCGTTTTGTACCCTTTTTCCAAGGTAAACATTTTCGAAGTAGTTCATAATAAGTTTAATTTTTGGCAAAAGTAGACTAATTCAATCGAACAAAAATGAAGTTGATCAGATTATTTTGTTAATTAATCGTTAAAAAATGAAGTTTAAACGATTTAGTGAATAGATTGTTAATTAATAGTCTACCTTTGCACTCGATTTACAAGGGTGAATATCAGTCATCAACTCTAAAGTACTCGTCGGCCCGTTTTGGCACAATTGACTACTTCTTATCTGAATGACTGTTTAGGCTCTTAAACAGTTTATTAATTAAAAATTTTAAAATGACATTTGAACAATTTGGTCTGGACTCCAGACTATTGCAAGCCATTGTTGAACTTGGCTATGAAAATCCTACGCCAATTCAGGAACAAACATTGGCAAAACTATTAACCGAACAAACAGACGTTGTTGGTTTAGCACAAACAGGAACCGGAAAAACTGCTGCATTTGGTTTACCAATGCTTCATCAGATCGATTCTGAAGAAAGAGCTATTCAAGGTTTAGTATTATCACCAACCCGCGAGTTAGGTGTACAGATCGCAAAGGATCTTGAAAAATTCGGTAAACACATGCGTGGCCTTAAGGTTGTTGCTGTTTACGGTGGATCAAGCATCGATAAGCAAATTAAAGATATCCGTTCGGGAGCAAACATCGTTGTTGCAACCCCGGGCCGTTTGGTTGATTTGATCGAACGTCGTGCTATTGATTTAAGCAATGTAAAAATTGCTGTGTTGGATGAGGCAGATGAAATGTTGAACATGGGTTTCAAAGAAGATCTTGATTTTATCTTAGATAAAACTCCAAAATCAAAAAATACCTGGTTGTTCTCTGCAACAATGCCACAGGAAGTTGCACGTATCTCTAAAAATTACATGAGCTCTCCATTGGAGTTAAGCGCAGGTAAAAAGAATGAAGGTGCAGACACTATTGAGCATAAATATTATGTAGTACAATCACGTAACCGTTACCTGGCACTTAAACGTGTAATGGATCACAACCCGGATATTTTTGGAATCATCTTCTGCCGTACCAGGGCAGAGACCCAGGAAGTTGCAGATAACCTGATTAAAGACGGATACAGTGCAGATGCATTACATGGCGATCTTTCCCAATCGCAACGTGATTTCGTTATGAAACGTTTCCGTAGCCGTACACTTCAGATGCTTGTTGCTACTGATGTTGCAGCTCGTGGTATTGATGTAAATGATATTACTCACGTTATCAATTACAACTTACCTGAAGAAACGGAGAACTACACTCACCGTAGCGGACGTACCGGTCGTGCTGGTAAAAAAGGTGTTTCTATTGCTATCGTTACTTCACGTGATGCTGGCAGAATCAGGGACATCGAGCGTATCATCAACAAAAAGTTTACTAAGCAGGATGTTCCTAATGGAAAAGATGTTTGCGAAAAACAATTACTTCATTTGGTAAATAAATTACATACAGCTGCGGTAAACGAAAAAGAAATTGAAGAGTTTTTGCCAAAAGCAATGGCAGAATTGGCCGACCTTTCAAAAGAAGAGTTGATCAAACGTATCGTTGCCGAAGAATTCAACCGTTTCTTAGCTTACTATCAAAATAGCCCTGATCTTAATGATGGAAAAGGTGATGCTGGTAACAACCGAACAACACGTTTCTTCCTGAATTTAGGGGAAATGGACGGATTGAACCGTAACAGTCTTAAAGATTTGTTGATGGAAGTTGCAAGTGTTGAGGCACGTATGATCTTCAATATTGAAGTGAAAAACTCTTTCTCTTTCTTTGAAACAGAAACAGTATTGAACGATAAATTCCTTTCTCAGAATA
>DASWXS010000080.1:0-1825 GCA_036405375.1 Bacteroidia bacterium | reverse complement strand
TAATTCATATAAATGTTTGTATGCTTCCAACGTGTTCCGTGCTTTTACTGCTCAACTAATTTAAGCAGGTAATTTCCGTATCCACTTTTGGTTAATGGCTCCGCAACTTTCTTTAACTGGGCTTTATCAATATATCCCATTTTATAAGCTACTTCTTCAATACACCCGATTTTTAATCCCTGGCGTTCTTCAATTACCTGTACAAATTGCCCTGCCTGCATCAGGGAAGCAAAAGTTCCGGTATCCAGCCATGCAGTACCTCTGTCAAGAATACTCACGCTTAAATTTCCACGTTTCAAATATTCTTTGTTTACGTCAGTAATTTCATACTCGCCACGTGCACTTGGTTTCAGGTTTTTCGCAATTTCCACTACACTGTTATCATAGAAATACAAACCTGGAACCGCATAATTTGACTTTGGCTTTGCCGGTTTTTCTTCAATAGAAAGCACTTTATTATTCTCATCAAAATCAACCACTCCATAACGTTCAGGATCGCTTACATGATAAGCAAACACTACTCCACCCTGCGGATCGTTTAGTTTTTGAAGCATGCGTCCCATTCCAACACCGTAAAATATATTATCGCCCAGTATGAGTGCTACTTTATCATTTCCAATAAATTTTTCTCCAATTACAAATGCCTGGGCAAGGCCATTTGGAACTTCCTGTACGGCATACGAAAATTTGCAGCCCAACGAGGTGCCATCACCCAGCAAGCGCTCAAAATTGGGAAGATCGTGAGGAGTAGATATAATAAGGATCTCACGGATGCCCGACATCATTAATACCGACAAAGGATAATAGATCATCGGTTTATCATAAACCGGCATCATCTGTTTACTGCTTGCCAATGTAAGCGGGTGCAAACGAGTGCCTGATCCTCCTGCTAAAATAATTCCTTTCATAGCTTGATTTTGAGGAGGTGAAGATACGGAAATTTGGGATATTCAACTTATTATTAAAGCCAGATCTGTTCCTCAAAAATTCATTGATTTTCATACCTTTGCCTCGTATGGGAGAGGCGATCCAGAATTTTATTGATTGGGTGAAGGAGTTCCTGAAAGGCCAGGTACCTTTTACGAATCCCGTGCTTATTCTTTCCACTGTACTCATCATCATTTTATTTGCCCCGCTTATTTTTAAACGCTTTAAGATCCCTGGAATTATTGGACTTATCCTGGCAGGTGTAATCATCGGCCCCAATACTTTTCATCTTATTGATAAAACAACCAGCTTCGAACTATTCAGTAAAACAGGCTTGTTATATATAATGTTTCTTGCCGGGCTGGAAATCGACATGCAGGAATTCAGGCAGAACCGTTCTAAAAGTGTAGTATTTGGAGCGCTTACCTTTTTTATTCCTATAACCATTGGTTATGTTGTTTGCATGTATGTGTTTCACTTCCCTTTCTGGGCATCCGTACTATTGGCAAGCATGTTCTCTACACACACATTGTTGAGTTATCCTATCGTAAGCAGCATGGGAGTAGTAAAAAACCGCGCTGTTCAATTAACATTCGGAGGAACTATAATTACTGATACTGCAGTACTTATTTTGTTGGGTATCATTACCAATGTGGTGAAGAACGAGCTGAGTCCGATGTTCTGGCTTAAGACTATTTTATTACTTGCAGCATTGGTATTAGGAAGTCTTTACATTTTACCAATCATTACCCGTTGGTTTTTCCGAAACCTGGAAGGCCAGGGCGGATCACAATATATTTATGTGCTTGCTGTAGTTTTTCTTTCTGCTTTTGCTGCAGAGATCTCAGGTGTAGAACCTATTATCGGGGCATTCCTTGCAGGGCTGGCGCTTAACCGG